>DATDMW010000411.1:0-2944 GCA_036518595.1 Burkholderiales bacterium | reverse complement strand
CAGACCACCACCGAAGGCATGCGCCAGGTCCGCGGCGAGGTCACCGTCAACGGCACGCCGGTGCGCGTCGGCGACGCCGTGCGCCCGGGCGACACGGTGGCGACGGGATCGCGCTCCTTCGCCGCCTTCGTCGTCGGGCGCGACGCCTTTCTCGTGCGCGACTCGACGCGCGTCGAGATCGCGGGCGGCGCGGGCGCCGACCTTTTGCGCCTCATCACCGGGAAGCTCCTCGGCGTCTTCGGCAAGGGCGAGGGCCGCAGGCTCGTCACCGCGAACGCCACCATCGGCATCCGCGGCACGGGCGCGTACCTCGAGGCCGAAGCGGTGCGCACCTACTTCTGCCTGTGCTATGGGACCGCGGACGTCGCGACCGCCGACGGGAAGGTGAAGGACAGCTACTCGACCACGCACCACGAGTCGCCGCGCTACCTCTACGGCGACGGGCGCAGGGACGCGATGACGTCGGCGCGCGTCGTGAACCATACCGACGCCGAGCTGATCATGCTCGAGGCGCTGGTCGGCCGCCAGCCGCCACGCGAGGTGATGGACTCGCGCTGGCCCCGTTATTAGGTTTCAGCGATCGGTGACCGCGCCCTCGCTAGCCGTCGACACGAGCTTCATGTATTTCGCGAGCAGGCCGCTCGTGTAGCGCGGCTTCGGCTGCTTCCATTTCTTGCGGCGCGCGGCCAGCTCCTTCGCGGAGACGTTGAGCTGGATGAGGCGCTTGCCCGCGTCGATCGTGATCGAGTCGCCTTCCTTCACGAGCGCGATCGTGCCGCCGACGTACGCCTCGGGCGCGACGTGGCCCACGACCATGCCCCAGGTGCCGCCGGAGAAACGGCCGTCGGTGATCAGGCCGACCGAGTCGCCGAGTCCCTGCCCGATCAGCGCCGACGTCGGCGCGAGCATCTCCTGCATCCCGGGCCCGCCCTTCGGGCCCTCGTAGCGGATGACGATCACGTCGCCCGCCTTGATTCTCTTCGCGAGGATCGCCTTCATCGCCGCGGGCTCGGAGTCGAACACGCGTGCGGGTCCCGTGATCGATGTCTGCTTCAGGCCCGTGATCTTGGCGACGCAGCCCTCGGTGGCGAGGTTGCCCTTGAGGATGGCGAGGTGCCCCTGCTTGTACATCGGCTTGTCGAAGGGACGGATCACCTGCTGCCCGACCGGCGCGGGCGGCACGCTCGCGAGCTCCTCGCCGAGGCTGCGCCCCGTGATCGTCATGCAATCGCCGTCGAGCAGCCCGTGCTCGAGCAGGATCTTCAGCACCGCCGGCACGCCGCCCGCGCGGTGGAAGTCGGTCGCGACGTAGCGTCCCGAGGGTTTCAGGTCGCACAGCACCGGCACCTTGCGGCGCACGCGCTCGAAGTCGTCGATCGTCCACTTGACGCCGGCCGCGCGCGCGATCGCCAGGTAGTGCAGCACCGCGTTGGTCGACCCGCCCGTCGCCATGACCAGGCTGATCGCGTTCTCGATCGACTTGCGCGTGATGATCTGCCGCGGACGCAGGCCCTTGCGCACCGCCTGCACCAGCACCTGCGCCGACTCGGCGGCGGAGTCCGCCTTCTCCGGATCGGGCGACGCCATCTGCGACGACCCGAGCAGGCTCATGCCGAGCGCCTCGAACGACGACGACATCGTGTTCGCGGTGTACATGCCGCCGCACGCGCCGACCGTCGGGCACGCGTTCTTCTCGATGCCGACGAAGTCCTCCTCGCTCATCTTGCCGGCGGAGTACGCGCCGACCGCCTCGAAGGCGCTGACGATGGTGAGGTCCTGACCTTTCCACTTGCCGGGCTTGATCGTGCCGCCGTAGACGTAGATCGCGGGCACGTCCATGCGCGCGATCGCCATCATGCAGCCGGGCATGTTCTTGTCGCAGCCGCCGACCGCGAGCACGCCGTCCATCGCCTGCCCGTTGACCGAGGTCTCGATCGCGTCGGCGATCACCTCGCGCGAGACGAGCGAGTACTTCATCGCCTCGGTGCCCATGCCGATGCCGTCGGTGACGGTCGGGAAGCCGAACATCTGCGGCATCGCCCCCGCCTCGTGCAGCGCCGCGACCGCGCGATCGACGATCGGCTGGATGCCGGCGTTGCAGGGGTTGAGCGTCGAGTGGCCGTTCGCGACGCCGACGATGGGCTTGTCGAAATCGCCGTCGCCGAAGCCGACCGCGCGCAGCATCGCGCGGTTGGGCGAGCGCGCCGGGCCCTGGGTGATGAGCTTGCTTCTCCAGTTGTCCGCCATGGCTTGTTCTCTCGTTATACTCCCCTCTGCCGATTGTACCGAATCACCGACCGAGGCCCCGTGCTCGTCCATCCCAACTTCGACCCGATCGCATTCTCGATCGGCCCCCTGAGCGTGCGCTGGTACGGGCTCATGTACCTCGTCGGCTTCGGCATCGCCTATACGCTCGGGCGCGTGCGCATCGCGAAGGCGCGGCCGGCGACCATCAGCGTGGCCGCGCTCGACGACCTGCTTTTCTTCTGCGTGCTGGGGGTGGTTCTCGGCGGTCGCCTCGGCTACGTCCTGTTCTACAAACCCGGCTACTACTTCTCGCATCCGCTCGAGATCTTCGCCGTGTGGCAGGGCGGGATGTCGTTCCACGGCGGCTTCCTCGGCGTGGTCGCCGCGCTCGCCTACGTCGCGCGCAAGCACCGGCTGCGCGTGCTCGAGATGTTCGACTTCTTCGTCCCGCTCGCCCCGCTCGCCCTCGCCGCCGGCCGCCTCGGCAACTTCATCAACGGCGAGCTCTACGGCCGGGTGACCGACGTACCCTGGGGCATGGTGTTCCAGTCGCCGGGCGCGGGCCCGCTGCCGCGCCATCCCTCGCAGCTCTACCAGTTCAGCCTCGAGGGCGTGCTGCTCTTCGTGATCCTGTGGATCTACTCGGCGAAGCCGCGGCCCGTGGGGGCGGTATCGGCGGCGTTCCTGGTCGGGTACG
>DATDMW010000410.1:0-3875 GCA_036518595.1 Burkholderiales bacterium | reverse complement strand
GCACGGGAGCGAGCGCGCGCGCCGCGGCGTCGGGCGTGTCGAGCGTCTCGCGCAGCGCCGCGGCGGAGGCCGCGTCGACCAGCAGCAGGCGCGTCGTGTGCTGCCAGTTCTTGCCGCGGTTGTCGCAGTCGGTCGCGGTGCACAGGTCCGGATCGTGCAGGTAGCTCTCGACGTAGAGCACAGCCACCATGCCGGCGAGCGCGCGCGGCGACTCCGCGGCGTCGAAGCCCGAGAGCGGCTCGGCGCGCGCGTCGCCGTCGGCCTGCGCCGCGGTGAGCAGCTCGTACGCGGTGATCGCGCCGTCGCCCGAGGCGAACGGCGCGTACCGGGGCGTGGTCGCGTCGTAGCTCTTGTAGTGGTCGTACACCGCGGCGTCGGGGAAGAAGAGGACGTCGCCGTCGGTCGTGGTGCCGACGCCGCCCGAGAGCCGCACCGCTCCCGATTGCAGCGAGGGCCACAGCCCGCACGCGATGCCGACGCCGATGAGCGCGACCCGCGTCAATCGCTGCTGGTCGTCCAGGTAGTCGGCGACGCCGTTCAGCTGGTCGGCGGTCAGGACCTGGTCGGTCTCGAAGACCGTGAACGCGGTCTCGATGGTGTCGAGGCTGAGCGATGCTTCGGTCGTCATGGGACGCTCCTTGGATGTGCGTTCACGCCGGGGCCGGCGGCTCGCTGCCGAGCGCGCTGCGCCCGAGGACGAATTTCTCGGGCGCGGCGCAGTCGGCCAGCGTCGAGGGCGGGTAGACGTTCTTCGCGCCGAAGAGCGCGTCTCTGAGCGCGGCGAGCTTCGCGGCCGCGCCGGTCGCATCGGTGCCGGCGAGCACCGCCTGCCAGGCGCCCCACGCGGCCTCGACCTTCTTCATGTCGTCGTCGCCGACCCAGCAGATCTTCGCCAGCAGGTGCGCCGGGGTCTCCTCGCGGATCACCTCCTCGGCGTAGCGGCGGAACTCCATGTTGCGGAAGCGCGGCGCGAGCGCGGGCAGCACGACGTGCAGCCGGTACGAGTACGGGTCGTCGCCGGGGCAGCCGCCGGCGCACGCGGGCTCGGCGCAGATCGGCAGGAACGTGCCGGCGGCGCCGGGACGCGGCCGCAGCAGGATGTTCTCGACCAGGATCATGCGCTCGCCTTGGTCCTGGCCGACGAGATCGATCAGCTCGTCGATCGCCGTGTCGCGCGCCGCCGCGGTCGCGAAGTACTCGATGCGCCGGCCGATGACGTGGCCGGCCGCGTCGACGACGTTGAAGTAGAACCTGCCGGGGCCCGTCTGGCGGCGCTGGTAGCCCGAGGCCCGCGCCGCCGCGGCGATCGCGGCGGCCATGGCGGCGTCGGCGAGATCCGGCGTGGCGTAGTGCGCCTCGGCGCTGAGCAGCACGCCGTCGGCGAAGCGCCGGCGCACGCGCCAGCGGTACTCGTCGATGCCGTCGGTGTCCTGCTCCTGGTAGATCTCGCGCGCGAGGCTCCCGAGGCCGAGCAGGTGCGCGAGGCGCTTCTCGAGGCCGGAGACGTTGGCGGCGTGCGCGCTCGACGCAGGGTCGACCGTGTAGTCGAACGCGCGGCCGCGATCCGCGCAAAGGCGCGGCACGTCGGCGAGGAACGCGCACTTCGCGCGAGCGATCGCGGCCGGCGTGGCGCCGAACAGCGCGGCCTGGACCTGGAGATCGTCGGGGAGGCGCTCGGCGAAGCGGGCGACGAGGTGATCGAGAAAGCGGTTGCGCCTCGCGATCGCGTCGGCGGCGCTCTCGAGCTCCACGCCTCCCGCCCCCGGCCGATACAGCGCATCCATCCCCGCCACCGGCTGCGCGAAATACGTGCGCACGACCTCGGGGTCGCGCGAGAACAGGTCGCGCACGCCGCCGAGCTGCGCGAAGGCGTTCGCGAGCCACTGGTCGAAGAAAAGCAGATAGCCTTCGAGCTGCAGCGCCTGGGCCCGACGCTCGGGCCCGGCGTCGGGCGGCAGCGCCGCGTCGCCGATGCCGTACACGTCGGGGAAATCCCGCTGCACCGACGCGTAGTCGGCCGCCGCGCGCCAGCGCCCGAGCGGGATCGCGGGATCGCCCATAGCCCTCGGCTGGAACCGGGCTTCGGCCTGGTCCTTCAGCGCCTGGTAGCGCGTCATGACGTCGGCGCCGCGCGGCAGCGGCATGCCGCTCTTGTACAGGACCAGGCGCGAATGCTCCGCGTCGAGCACCGAGCGCCGGCCGGGATCGACGCGCACCTCCCACTTGCTGTCGTCCTTCGTCGCCTCGGCCTCGTCGGGATCGGCGGGCCGCAGCACGATCTCGCGCACCGCGCGCACGCCCTCGACGTCCATCACGAGCGCGATCACGTCCGAGAGCCGGATCGTCACGCGCAGCTCGGCTGCGGCGAGCTCGTCGTCGTCGATGAAGCCGCCGGCGAGCGCCGGCCCCTCGTAGAGGTCGGGATCGCCGCGCGCTCCGCCGTCGGGAAGCGGGCGCGCGAGCATCTCGTCGCGCGTGCGCCGCGGCACGCCCGGCGCGAGGTGCTCCTGCACCGCGACCAGGATCCTCGCGTAGGTCTCGCTCGGGTCGGCCTGCGGCTCGATCTCGATCTCGGCGCAGAGCAGGAAGGCCTGCGTGTCGACGACGTCGACGCCGGTGAAGTCCTGGCACAGGTTGCGGTGCGACTGAAGCGCCGCGCCGGCCGCGGCGACGACGCGCGCGCGGTCGGCGGGCGCCGCGTCCGGGTTCTGCAGCTCGATCAGCGCGCGGTAGAGGCCGCGCAGATGCACCGTGCGGATGTCTGGCGTTCCCGGATCCGCGGCGAGCAGCTCGCCGGCGACGGGGTCGACGTAGATCGGGTCGGCGTCGGCGGCCAGGATCCAGGCGTTGCGCACGCCGTCGACGTCGATCAGCAGCTTGCGGGTGTCGAGCTCGGTGAGCGGCGCGTTCGGCAGCGCCTGGCGCACGGTGTAGAACTGGCCCGCCATGTTCGCCCTGTTCCCGCGCTCGAGGGCGAGCAGGTCCTCGACCGGGTAGCAGGCGCGGTAGCACAGGTCGGTGAGCGCGTAGCACAGCAGCTCGAGCGTCGTCACGCCCGGATCGTGCACGTTGTGGTCGGTCCAGACCTCGCTCGCGTAGGCGCGCACCGCGCGCATCCCGAGATCGAACAGCGGCTGCTGGTCGAGCCCGAGCGGGGCGAGGCCGGGCTTGCGCACGACGGGGACGGCGGGCAGGCTCATGGGGCGTCGGGCACGGGCGCGATGTCGTGGCTCGCGTCGGAAACGAGGATGGTGTCGGGCGTCAGCGCGCGCGCCTCCTCGACGTCCTCGGCATCGGCCGTCCCGCCGCGCAGGTCGTGCATGCGGAAGTCGGTGACGTAGTCGACGGTGTCGGTGTCTTCGACGAAATCGAGCAGCTGCGATTTGTACACCGTGCCGCCGAACGCGATCGCCGCGCCGGGGTCGTGGCGCCAGGGGCACAGGTGGTCGATCAGCGCCTCGCGCAGCAGGCGCGCGTGGTAGTTGAACTCGACGCCGGGCCGGAAGCGCACCTTGAAGTCCAGGCGGATCCTCTGGAAGCGCGGGTTGCGCACGTGCACGCCGATGCGCATGGGCGCGCGCGCCTCGACCCACTCGCGGACGCGGCGCAGGGTGTCGGCGTCGGCGCGCGGCTGCAGCGGGTCGACCGCGTTGCGCAGCCGCAGGTCGGGCACGACGACGAGCGTCACGTGCCCCGGATCGAGGAAGCCGCCCTGCGCCGCGCAGTGCGGCACGGTCTTGACCTTGCGGATCTCGGGGAAGGCCTGGAGCACGATGCGCTCGTAGTCCCAGGCGTCGATCGCGCGCGCGCGGTGGCGCAGCCGCTCCGCGGCGCGCGCGTCGAGCGCGCGGTCGGACTCGAGCGCCGTGCCGCCG
>DATDMW010000409.1:0-15879 GCA_036518595.1 Burkholderiales bacterium | reverse complement strand
CGAGCACCAGGCGCGCGAGGCGCGCCTGCTCCGATTGCGAGAACCCCGGCATGTCGGCCTGCGAGACGATGTAGGCCGAGTGCTTGTGGTAGCCCGCGTGCGCGATCGAGATGCCGATCTCGTGCAGGCTCGCCGCCCAGCGCAGCAGCGCCGCGTCGCTTTCGGAGGCCTTCGGGTCGATGTCCGCGAGGACGCGCTGCGCAAGCGCGGCGACGCGCTCGGCCTGCGCGCTATCGACCTGGTAGCGGCGCATGAACTGGCGCACCGTGGCCTCGCGCATGTCGCGGTGGCGCACGCGCCCGAGGAGGTCGTACATGACGCCCTGGCGGAGCGCCGCGTCCGAGACGTCGAGCGCGTCGATCCCGAATTGCGCCAGCACCGCGGTCATGATCGCAAGGCCGCCCGCGATGATCGGCTTGCGGTCCTCGCGCAGACCCGGAATCTTCAGGCGGCCGATGCGCCCGGCCCTGATGAAGCGGTCGCGCAGCTCGGCGAGAGCGGACGCGGTCAGACCGTGCTCGGCCAGCCCGCAGCCGTGCACGATCGATGCGAGCGCCCGCGCCGTGCCCGAGGAAGCCACCGCGTGCGTCCAGCCGGCGGCGCGGTAGGCGTCCACGATGCGCTGAAGCTCGTTCGCCGCGGCGCGCTCGGCGCGCTCGAAGCGCGTCTTGTCGAGCCGCCCTTCGGCGAAGAATCGCAGGCTGTAGCCGACGCAGCCCATGGGCAGGCTTTCCATCAACTGCGGCTCCAGGCCTTTGCCGATGATGCACTCGGTAGAGCCGCCGCCGATGTCGACCACGAGCCGCCGCTCGTCCGAGGCGGCGAGCTCGTGCGCGACGCCGAGATAGATCAGCCGCGCCTCCTCGCGTCCGAAGATCACTTCCACGGGATAACCGAGGATGCGCTCGGCCTGCGCGATGAAGGCGGAGGCGTTCTTCGCGGTGCGCAGCGCGCTCGTGCCCACCGCGCGCACCGAGCCCCTCGGAAAGCCCCGCAGCCGCTCGGCGAAGCGCTCGAGAGCCGCCATCGCGCGCGCGCGCGTGCGCCGGTCGATCCTGCGGTCCCGGGTGAGCCCGCCGCCGAGGCGGACGGGCTCGCGCAGGCTGTCGAGCATGTAGACCTGGTCGTCGAGGACGCGCGCGATCTGCAGGTGGAAGCTGTTCGAGCCGAGGTCCAGCGCGGCCAGCGTATCGGGCTTCACGTCCGCGAGACTTCCTGCGCGATCAAGCGCTTGGCTCCGGAAGGAAAACGCGGGTTGCCAGCTTGCCCGATTCGCATGACGATATTGTTACCGCAAACCGCAACAAAAACGCAACATAGCGTTCCTAGAGTCGTCCCATGCTGCAGCCCGTCCGTCTGCCGTCGCGCCGCGTCCGCCCGCAGTTCCTGCCGCGCGAGCTCGGCATGCTCGAGTTCAACCGGCGGGTGCTCGCGCAGGCGGAAGACCGCCGCGTGCCGACGCTCGAGCGGCTGCGCTTCCTGTGCATCGTGTCGAACAATCTCGACGAGTTCTTCGAGATCCGCGTCGCCGAAGTGAAGGAGAAGATCAAGCTCGGGAAGGAGATCGAGATCACCGGCGAGACGCCGGCGAGCGAGGTCTTCGCGGCGATCAGCGAGCGCGCGCATGCGCTGGTGGACGACCAGTATCGCGTGCTGAACCGGGAGGTCCTCCCGGCGCTCGCCGACGACGGCGTGCTGTTCCTCTCCGAGCAGCAGTGGACGCCCGATCAGCGCGCCTGGGTGCGCGAGTACTTCGTGCGCGAGATGATGCCGCTGCTCACCCCGATCGGGCTCGATCCCGCGCACCCGTTCCCGCGCGTGCTCAACAAGAGCCTGAACTTCGCCGTCCAGCTCGAGGGCACCGACGCCTTCGGCCGCAGCTCGGGCAAGGCGATCGTGCAGGCGCCGCGCCTGCTGCCGCGCGCGATCCGCCTGCCCGCGGACCTCGCCGGCGACGCGTACGCCTTCGTGCTGCTCACGTCCGCCCTGCAGGCGTTCGTCGGCATGCTGTTCCAGGGGATGTCGGTGCTCGGCTCGTACCCGTTCCGCGTGACGCGCAACAGCGACCTCTGGCTCGACGAGGAGGAGGTCAAGAACATGCGCATCGCGCTGCAGGGCGAGCTGCCGCAGCGCCATTTCGGCGACTCGGTGCGCCTGGAGATCGCCGCCGACATGCCGGCCGGGATGGAGCAGTTCCTGCTCGAGCAGTTCGAGCTCGCGCCGCCCGATCTCTACCGCGTCGACGGGCCGGTGAACCTGGTCCGCCTCATGGAGATTCCCGAGCTCGTCGACAAGCCGAGGCTCAAGTACCCGCCCTTCTCGCCCGGCGTGCCGCGGCCCCTCGACAAGGGCGCCGATCTCTTCCGCGCGATCCGCAAGGCCGACATCCTGCTGCACCATCCGTTCCAGTCGTTCAACCCCGTGATCGCCTTTCTCGAGCAGTCGGTCGAGGACCCGGACGTGGTCGCGATCAAGCAGACCGTGTACCGCACCGGCACGGATTCGGTGCTCATGCGGTACCTCATCGACGCGGCGCAGCGCGGCAAGGAGGTGACCGTCGTCGTCGAGCTGCTCGCGCGCTTCGACGAGGAGGCGAACCTGAACTGGGCGGCCAAGCTCGAGGAGGTCGGCGCGCACGTCGTGTACGGCGTGGTCGGCTACAAGACGCACGCCAAGATGTCGCTGGTCATGCGGCGCGAGAACGGGACGCTCAGGCGCTACGCGCATCTCTCGACCGGGAACTACCACCCGCGCACGGCGAAGCAATATACGGACTTCGGCCTGTTCACCGCGGACGAGAGCATCTGCGACGACGTGAACGAGGTGTTCAAGCAGCTCACCGGTCTTGGTCGCGCGCGCCGGCTGAACCACCTGTGGATCTCGCCGTTCACGCTGCACGAGCGCGTGCTCGCGGCGATCCGGAACGAGGCGGCGCACGCGCGCGAGGGCAAGCCGGCGCACATCATCGCGAAGATGAACGCGCTCCTCGAACCCAAGGTGATCGAGGCGCTGTACAAGGCGTCGCAGGCCGGCGCGAAGATCGACCTCGTCATCCGCGGCGTGTGCGCGCTGCGGCCCGGCATCCCGGGCCTCTCGGACAATATCCGCGTGCGCTCGGTGGTGGGACGCTTCCTCGAGCACTCGCGGATCTTCTACTTCCTGAACGACGGCGCCGAGGACGTCTACCTGGCGAGCGCCGACTGGATGGAGCGCAACTTCTTCCGCCGCATCGAGCTGTGCGTGCCGGTTCTCGACCCGAAGCTCAAGAACCGCGTGATCCGCGAGGGACTGCGGCCTTATCTCTCCGACAACAGCCAGGCCTGGGAGATGGACGCCGACGGCAACTACCGCCTGCGGCGCTCGCGCGGGCGGCTGCCGCGCTCGGCCCAGGAGCAGCTGCTCGCAATGCTCGCGACGACCGCGAGCGGAGCGCTCCAGGCGACGACGCCGGCGGGGCGCAGGCGCCCGAGAACCCCGTAAAATCGCATTTTTCCCTGCGGTGCTCGCGATGGAGCAGGAAAGCCCCTTCAAGGGCAAGACCGGACTGCGGCGCCTCATCAACGCGCTCGGCTACTCGCTCGAGGGCGTGAGGTCGGCGCTGCGGCACGAGGCGGCGTTCCGCCAGGAGCTGCTCCTCGCCGCCGTGCTGATTCCCGCGGCGCTGCTCGCGCCGGTCTCCGCGCCCGCCAGGGCGCTGATGATCGCGTGCGTGCTGCTCGTGCTGGTCGTCGAGCTGCTCAACTCGGCGCTCGAGGCCGTGGTCGACCTGGCCTCGCCGGAGCATCATCGCCTCGCCAAGCGCGCGAAGGATCTCGGCAGCGCCGCGGTCTTCCTCAGTCTCGTGAACGTGGCGGTGGTCTGGGCGATCGCGCTTTTCGGATGAGCGCGCGCGCGGAATGAACGATCCGCTCGTTCGCACCCTCGCCGCGCTCGCGCTCCTCGCGGTTCCCGCGCTCGCCGCCGGGCTGCTCTTTGGCCCCGCCTGGGGCTGGGCCGTCTTCTCCCTCGGGCTCGCGGCGGTGCTCCTCTCGCACGCCCGCCACCTGCGGCTGCTCGCGCGCTGGGCCGCGGGCCTCGCTCCGGACGTCCCCGAGGGCACGGGGATGTGGCAGGAAGCGCTGACGCTGCTCTACCGCCGCGAGCGCGCCGGGCTGCGCCGGCGCCGCGCGCTCGCGCGGCTGCTCGCGCGCTCGCGCCGCGCCGGGCGCGCGCTGCCCTACGGCATGGCGATCCTCGACGCCGAGCACCGCATCCTCTGGTGCAACGACTCCTCCGAGCGCCATCTCGGCATCGACGTGCGCTCGGACATCGGCCGGCCGATCGTCAACCTCGTGCGCCAGCCCGAGTTCGTACGCTACGTCGCGGCGCGCGACTTCTCGGCGCCGCTCGCGCTCAGGACCGCGCGCGACGACGGCCTGATCCTCTCGGTGCAGCTCGTGCCCTACGTCGAGTCGCAATGGCTGCTGCTGTCGCGCGACGTGACGCAGGCGACGCGGCTCGAGACCATGCGCCGCGACTTCGTCGCCAACGTGTCGCACGAGCTGCGCACGCCGCTCACGGTGCTGATCGGCTTCCTCGAGACGGTGCGCGAGCTGAAGCTCGATCCCGAGCGCTCGCGCGACTATCTCAACCTCATGGCCGAGCAGGGCCGGCGCATGCAGCGCATCATCGACGACCTGCTCACGCTGTCGACGCTCGAGTCGGCGCCCGCCCCCGAGCACGACGAGCGCGTCGACGTCGCGCTGCTGCTCGCGCGCGTGCTCGGCGAGGCGCAGGCGCTCTCGGCCGGGCGCCACCGCGTCCGCCTGGACGCCGAGGAGGGTTTCGATCTTCTGGGCGCCGAGAACGAGCTCGCGAGCGCCTTCGGCAACCTCGCGAGCAACGCCGTCCGCTACACGCCCGCGGGCGGCGAGGTGCGGCTCGTGTGGCGCGCCTCGCCCGAGGGCGCCACGTTCGCCGTGGAGGACACGGGCCTCGGCATCGAGCGCGAGCACCTCCCGCGGCTCACCGAGCGCTTCTACCGGGTCGATCGGGGCCGCTCGCGCGAGAGCGGCGGCACGGGCCTCGGCCTCGCGATCGTGAAGCACGCGCTCGCGCGCCACCAGGGGGCGCTCGAGATCGTGAGCGAGCCCGGCCGCGGCAGCCGCTTCGCCGCGCGCTTCCCCGCCCGGCGCGTCGTCGCCGCCCCGGCGCGCAGGAAAAGCGAGGCGCTCGGCTAGCGACCCGAAGTTGCGACCCCGCGCCGGGCGAGGCCCTCGTAGCGGCGCCCGAGGAAGATCCCGAGCGCGAGCCAGGCGAGCACGCCCGGGATCGCGGCGAGCGCCATCCCGGGCAGCGCGAGCCCCAGCGCCTTGAATCCCGCGTACAGCCAGCCGCTCGCGGCGTCGCCGCCGCGGAACACCACGGTGTCGATGAAGTTCTTCGACTTGTACTTGGCGTTGCGGTCGAGCACGGTGAACAGCATCTCGCGCGCCGGCCGCGCGATCGCGTAGTCGGCGGCGCGGCGCGCCACCTGGAACACGAGCATGACCGCGAGCACGGGTGCGGCGCCCATGGCGGAAAACCCGGCGAGCGCGAGCAGGGGCAGGAGCGCCAGCGCCGCACCGACGCCGAGCCGCTCGACGAGCCGGCCGACGACGAGCAGCTGGCCGAGCAGCGTCAGCACGTTCACCGCGAGGTCGACGTGCGCGAACAGCGCCGTGCGCTCCGCGGGATCGGCGTAGCGCTCGGCGATCATCCGCGCCAGCTCGAAGTACGCGAACCCGAGCAGCGCCGTGTAGAGCAGCACGTAGGCCACGATGGCGGCGAGGTAGGGCGAGCGCGCGATCTCGGCCAGGCCCGACCAGGTCGTGCCGCCGATCCGAACCTCGGGCGGCCGCGCCGCGCCGGCGGGCTCGCGTCCGCGCGCCCAGCGCAGCAGCGCGTGGATGCACACCAGGCACGCCGCGAGGAACGCGCCCGAGAGCAGGAGCAGGTTCGCGGTGCCGAGCGGGCCGACCAGCGCCGCGGTCAGCGCCGGGCCCGCGAGCGCACCGCTCGTGCCGCCCGCGGACACCACGCCGAAGAGCCGCGCCGCCTGCTCGGGCGTGAACAGGTCGGCCATCAGGCTCCAGAACACGGACACGACGAAGAGATTGAAGACGCTCACCCACACGAAGAACGCCGCCGCGACCGCCGGGCGCGCCGCGCCGCCCTCGAACAGCGCGTAGAAGACGCCGATGTGGGCGACGAAGAAGAGGTACGTCCAGGGCACCAAGCGGCGGCGCGGCAGCCGCGCCGCCGCCCAGCCGAACACGGGAACCAGCGCGAGCGTCGCGGCGAACGTGACCGAGAACAGCCCCGGGAGATTGGCGACGCCGCTCTGGATGCCCATCTCGTCGCGCAGCGGCCGCAGGATGTAGTAGCCGCACAGCAGGCAGAAGAAATAGGCGAACGACCACGCGAGCGCCCTGCCTTCGCCCGGCTCGATGCGCGCGACGCGAGAAATAATGCTCATGGACCCTGGCACCGGTCTTGCTCCTTGGGATAGCGAGCGTCGTTGGAGCACGTTTCGAGGAGCGAAGTGGCCGATCCTCGTCGCGCATGACGCGGGCCCAACGGACGGCCACGACGATCAAAGGGGAAGAACATGAAAAAGTGCACACTGTTGGCTTGGATGGTGGCAGCGATCGCGTCCGCGCCGGTGGCGCTGGCGCAGGGCGTGACGGACGGCTGGATGAACCCGTATCACGTGGCGGGCGAAAAGCTGGACAGCGGCCTGGGCGACATCAAGTCGGTCGGCGCCTACGCCAATCCGTATCACGTGGCGGGTGAGAAGTCGGACAGCGGCCTGGGCAACATCAGCGCCGCCGAGCTCGCGCCGTACATGGGTTCGAGCCACGTCGCGGGCGAGAAGCTCGACAGCGGCCTCGGCGAGCTGACGGCCGCCGACATCGCGCCGTACATGAACCCGTACCACGTCGCGGGCGAGAAGCTCGACAGCGGCCTGGGCGAGATCGCGGCGCAGCGGTCGAGCGGCGCCATCATCCGCGCCTCGTCGTACTAGCGTCAAAGTTGCTCCCGGTCGGGGCCGCAGCATTCGGGCGGCCCCGGCCTTTCGTTTGTCAGGGCGCGAGGCGCCCGACGCGCCAGGTGCTTCCCGCGCGCGTGTAGCACAGCCGGTCGTGCAGCCGGTCCTGGCGGCCCTGCCAGAACTCGAACCACTCCGGGACCACGCGATAACCGCCCCAGTGCGCAGGCCGCGCCGGCGAGTCGCCGAGGCGTTTGGCGGCGGCGGCGTAGCTCGCCTCCAGCTCGCCGCGGCCCGCGACCGGCTCGCTCTGCGGCGAGACGACCGCCGAGAGGCGAGCGCCGAGCGGCCGGCTCGCGAAGTAGGCGTCGGACTCGGCGGCGTCGGTGCGCTCGACCGCGCCTTCGATGCGGACCTGGCGCTCGAGCGGCTCCCAGCAGAACAGCAGCATCGCGCGCGGGTTCTCGGCGAGCTCGCGCCCCTTGCGGCTGTCGTAGTTGGTGAAGAAGACGAAGCCGCGCGCGTCGAAACCCTTCAGCAGCACCGCGCGCGCCGACGGGCGTCCCGAGCGGGTCGCCGTGGCGAGCGTCATCGCGTTCGCGAGCGGCACCTCGGCGCGCACGGCGTCGTCGAGCCAGCGCGCGAACTGCTCGAGCGGGTCGGCAGCCAGCGCGGACTCCTCGAGCCCGGCGCGCATGTACTCGCGGCGCAGGTGGGCGAGATCGATCGGCACGGCCGGATTCTACAGCGTGGCGTCCGGGGCCCCTGCGGCCTTCGCGCGTCGGTCGTGGTAGCGCTTGGCGAAGGCACCGCCCGCGAGCAGCAGCAGCGCCATCGCCCAGAACGCGGGCGCGAGCGTGCCGAGCACCGAGCCGAGCGCGCCGAACAGGAGCGGCATCCCGGTCTGGCTCATGTTGACGAGCGTCATGCGCACGCCGACCGCCTCGCCGACGCGCCCGGGCGGCGTCGCGTTGTGCATGAGCGACATGACCATCGGCTGTGACATCCCGAGCCCGAGCCCGAGAAAGAAGGCGACCGCCATGAGCGGTGCCGCGCTGCGGAACAGCGGGAACAGCACGAAGCTCGTCCCTGCGACCACGAGCGACACGACCAGCAGCGGCCACGCGGTGAGCCGCCGCGAGATCGCGGGCAGGAAGGTGCGCACGACGAAGGTGGCCACCGAGAAGGCGCCGAGGATGGCGCCGATCTTCGAGGCCGACAGCTCGACGCGCGAGCCGTAGATCGGCACCGCGAAGTTGAACAGGTCCCACGCCATCGCGAGCAGGCCGCTCACGACGAACAGCCGCCGCAGCTCGCGGTGCCGGAACAGGTCGGCGAGTCGCCGGTTCTGGGCCGGCGCCGCGCCGTGCCCCGGAAGCCGCGGCAGCCGCACCTTGTCGAGCGCGAGGACAGCGAGCGGCACGAGCGGCAGCAGCGAGAGCACGAGGAAGGTGCCCGGGATGCCGATGTGGTCGATGCCGAACCCGGCGAGCATCGGCCCGGAGAAGCCCGAGACCGAGAAGCCCAGCGCCGCGATGCTGAAATTGATCGGCCGGTCCTCGGGCGCGCCGACGTAGCCGACCACGTTCTGGTACGCCACGTGGTAGAGCATGAAGCTCGATCCGATCAGCACGCTCGAGAGATAGAGCGACGCGATGCCCGGCCACGCGAACGGGATCGAGGCGCCGGCCGCGAGCAGCGTCGAGCCCGCGAGCATCGGTGCGCGCGCGCCGAAGCGGTCGGTCAGCCGCCCGATGCTCACGGCGAACAGCATGGGCAGCAGCGCGTAGAGCGCCATCAGCGTGCCGACGGTGAACGGCGTCTCGCCGAGACGGATCGCATACAGCGCCACCGCCACGCGCGTTCCGGCGAACGTCGTGTGGTTCAGCACCGACAGCAGCATCAGGAGATAGAGCGTGCGCACGGAAGGCTCGAGGCGGCGCGCCGCCCGGTCGGCGGCGCGTGTTGTTCTCGGACGCAAATTCTACGCGAACGCCCGCGCCCCGGGCGCGTTCGCATCAGAGCGAGGCGAAGTGCTCGGCCATGCGCTTGCGCGCCGCGGCGTCGGGAACCGGCCCGCGCGCGGCCGCGAGGTTGTCGGCGAGGTGCTTCGGGTTGCGCGTGCCCGGGATCGCGCAGGTCACCGCCGGGTGGCCGAGGATCCACTTCAGGAAATACTGCGCCCAGGTGGCGCAGCCCAGCTCCGCGGCGAAGGCGGGCAGGGGCTTGCCTTTCACGCGCCTGAACATCGACCCTTCCGCGAAGGGGCGGTTGACGATGACGGCGACGCGGCTGTCGGCCGCCGCGGGGAGGAGACGCCGCTCGGCCTCGGGCTCCTCGAGCGAATAGTTCACCTGGACGAACTGCACCTCGCCCGAGCGCACGAGCGTCTCGAGCGCGGCGTGCGCGCCGGCGTGGTAGTGCGTGACGCCGACGTAGCGCACGCGCCCGGCGGCCTTCCATTCGCGCAGCGTCTGCAGGTGCGTCCCGGCGTCGACCAGGTTGTGCACCTGCATGAGATCGAGCCGCTCGACGCGCAGCTTCTTCATCGACGCGTCCATCTGGGCGCGGCCCGCGTTGCGTCCCTCGGTCCAGACCTTGGTCGCGACGAAGATGCGCTCGCGCAGGCCGAGCTCCTGCACGAGCTGTCCTGCGACGGCCTCGGCCGACCCGTACATCGGCGAGCTGTCGACGACGCGGCCGCCGGCGGCGACCAGCGCGCGCAGGGTCTCGCGCGCCTCTTCGACGGCGGCGGCGTCGCCTGCGACGTCGAAAGACTGCCACGTGCCGAGGCCGACGGCCGGAAGCGGCTCGCCCGTGGACGGTATGGGGCGGGTCAGCAGGGCCGCCTCGGCGCGGGCGGGCTGGAACGGCGTGTCGGGCATGAGCAGGCTCGCAAGAGAGAGCGCGCCGAGCCGGAGCACGGCGCGCCTGGGGAAGGGACGCTCGGACATGGATGGCGAGGCGGTCGCAATCCCGGCATCGTAGGCGATCCGGCCCGTGAACCGCAATCGCCGAATCGCACTCGAAAGAGCAGGTATGATTGCAACGCGCTGGTCCGTCCGGTCCTGCCGGCCCGCCCGTCCGACCGAGGTGAGACCGGACCGCGGCGGCGACGTTCCCCGCTGATCCCCATGCCGAGGACGCAACAACAACTCGCCGTGCGCGACGAGCTCTACAGGGTGCCGCGTTTCTCCCGCGACTGGGCGCTGTTCCTGGACGTCGACGGCACCCTGCTCGAGATCGCGCCGCACCCCGCCGCCGTCAAGGTGAGCCCGCCCCTGCGGCAACTCCTGGGACGCCTGTGCGGCGCCGCGGGCGGCGCGCTCGCGCTGGTCAGCGGGCGCTCGGTCGCCGACGTCGAGAGCCTGTTCGCGCCGCTCAGGCTATGCGTGGCCGGGCAGCACGGCGCCGAGCGGCGCGACTTCGCCGGCCGCCTGCACCGCCAGGTGCGCCAACCCGTGGGCCTGCGCGTCGCCGCCGAGCGGCTGGGCCGCTTCGTCGCCGAGCGCCCCGGGCTGGTGATCGAGAACAAGGGGCTCAACATCGCGGTGCACTACCGCAACGCGCCCGGCTACGAGCGCGAGGTCGCCGAGGAGTTCGCCGCGACCATCGCCGAGCTCGGCGAGGACTTCGAGCTGCAGGCGGGCAAGATGGTCTACGAGCTCAAGCCCGCCGGGCAGAGCAAGGGCGCGGCGATCGCGCAGTTCATGCGCGAGGAGCCGTTCCAGGGCCGCGTGCCGGTGTTCGTCGGCGACGATCTCACCGACGAGTCGGGATTCGCCGTGGCGAACAAGCTCGGCGGCCATTCGATCAAGGTCGGCGCGGGCGACTCGGTCGCCGCGTGGCGGCTGCCCGATCCCGAGGGCGTGCGCGCGTGGATGCGCGCGCTCGCGCTCGAGTGGGCGCGTGCGCGGCGCGCGGGCGGCTGAGCCGGCCGCGCCCGCTTCGGCGCGACGCATGACCCGCATCGGCGTCGACATCGGCGGCACCAAGACCGAGCTGGTCGCGCTCGCCGACGACGGCCGCGTCCTGGCGCAGCGGCGCGCGCCGACTCCTCGCGCCGAATATCCCGAAGCGATGAGGCAGCTCGCCGAGCTGGTGCTCGAGATCGAGCGCGATACGGGCGGGCGCTGCACGGTGGGCATCGGCACGCCGGGACGCGTGTCGCGCGAGACCGGGATCCTGTCGAACGCGTTCGCGCTGGTGTTCAACGAGCGGCCGATCAAGCGCGACCTCGAGATGCTGCTGCAGCGCGAGGTGCGCTTCGCGAACGATGCGAACTGCTTCGCGCTGTCGGAAGCTTCCGACGGCGCGGCGCGCGGCGCGCGCATCGTCTTCGGCGTGATCCTCGGGACGGGCGTCGGCAGCGGCATCGTGGTCGACGGGCGCGTGCTCGAAGGCGCCAATTCGATCGCCGGCGAGTGGGGACATAACCCGCTGCCGTGGCCCCGCGACGACGAGCGCCCGGGACCGCGCTGCGGCTGCGGGCAGCCCGGCCACATCGAGGCCTTCCTGTCGGGGCCGGGGCTCGCGCGCGACCACGCAGCCTGCACCGGCGAGAAGCTGTCGCCGGCCGAGATCGTGGAGCGCGCCCGGGCGGGCGAGGGCGCGTGCGCCGAGTCGCTCGCGCGCTACGAGGAGCGCCTGGGACGCGCGCTCGCCCACGTCATCAACGTCATCGACCCGGACGTGATCGTCGTGGGCGGAGGGCTCTCGGGGATCCCGGGCCTCACCCTTGACGTGCCGCAGCGCTGGGCCGGCTACGTCTACGCGCCGGCAGTCATGACACGGCTCGTCCCGGCGATGCACGGCGATGCGAGCGGGGTGCGCGGGGCGGCGTGGCTCTGGCCTGCGTAAAGGCGAAAAGCAGATTCTTCGGGCTTCGCCCTCAGGCTGACATCAGCGACAATCGCCGACGCGGCGGCCGGTGCTCTCCATCGTCATCGTGCCCTCGCTGCTCTTGAGCATGACCTTCTGCGTGAAGGTGTCGTTGCCGTACTCGATCGAGCCGGCGCCGGTCATGGGCGTGCGGCCTTTGCACGACAGCGCCCAGGTCGCCTTGTTGCCTTCCTGGCGGTAATCGACCGGCTCGCAGTTCTCGGCGCCCTTGTTCGCGGCGCGGCCGCGGCCCATCGCCTCGGCGTCCTTGGCGCTGATGCAGGTGCGCGAGGTGATCGGGGGCAGGCCGCCCTGGATCCGGGCCGTGATCTCCCAGAGGCCGGCGCGCATCGGCGTCGCCGCGAGAGCGCCGCAGGCGCCGGCGAGCAGCGCGAGAGCGATCGTCATGCGGGACATCGTGGCCTCCGTTGCGCGGACGGTGCCGTCATCATACTATTCCTTCCGCGCGACCGGCTCCCATGGAAAAGCGAATCTACGACGCGGGCATCGAATCCTCGAGCGCCCCGTTCAACCTTTGCGTTCGCTACGGCGATCTGCTGTTCATCTCCGGGCTGCCGCCGTTCGACGCCGGGTTCACGCGCGCGGTGCGCGAAGCTCGGGAGAACGGCCGGCCGATCCCGCCGTTCCCCGACATGCCGTTCGAGGCGCAGGTGCGCCTCGTCCTCGACAACATGAAGAAGCTGCTCGAGCAGGCCGGCTCGAGCATGGATTGCCTGCTGAAGGTCATCGTGTGGCTGAAGGACCAGCGCCAGGCCGAGGAGTTCGACCGCGTCTACCGCGGCTACTTCTCGAGCCGCGAGGCGCTGCCCGCGCGCACTCGCATCCAGGCGGGCCGCACGCCCATGGATTGCGGCCTCGAGGTCGAGGCGATCGGCTACGTGCCGAAGAAGGCGAAGTCCAGGAAGACGAAGCCGCGGGCTTCGCGAAAAACGTCCCGGCGCCCGCGACGGCGCTGATCTTTCCACCGAGGAGAAAAGCAATGAGGTCCATGGTCGTTCTGTCGCTCGTTTTCGCGTGCGGCGCGGCTTTCGCGCAGGCGGGGAAGGAAGAGAAGCGCAACATGGAGCTGGTCGGGTACAGCGACCTGCAGGGACGCACCGCGTACCAGCCGACGATCCGCAAGCAGGGCAATCGCTGGATCGCCTACGTCGGGCACCACGGCGACAACCTGCTCAACCCGCTCACCGGCAAGAAGGAGGACAACGGCACCTCGATCGTCGACGTCACCGATCCGGCGAAGCCGCGCATCCTCGCGCACATCCCGGGGGAGCCGGGCAAGGCCGAGGCCGGCGGCGCGCAGATGGTGCGCGTGTGCGCGGGCAGCGAGCTGCCGAAAGGCGACAAGTCGAAGACCTACCTGCTGCGCACTTTCGGCAACCAGGCGCACGAGATCTGGGACGTGAGCGACCCGGCGAAGCCGTCGCTCCTGACGACGGTGGTGAAGGGCCTGAAGGGCACGCACAAGAGCTGGTGGGAATGCGATACCGGCATCGCCTATCTCGTGTCGGGGATCGAGGGCTGGCGCGTGCGGCGCATGACGCAGGTCTGGGATCTCTCGGATCCCGCGCACCCGGTCCACATCCGGGACTTCGGGCTGCCCGGGCAGCAGGCGGGCAAGCCGGGCGAGCCGCCCGCCGACCTGCACGGCATGATCTCGACCGGCCCGAAGGGCAACCGCGTCTATTTCGGTTACGGAACCAACAAGGACGGCGTGCTGCAGATCGTCGACCGCGAGAAGCTGATCAACGGGCCGAAGGAGCCGACCGACGAGAACCTCGTCTACCCGCAGGTCGGGCGCCTCGACATGCCGCCGACGAACGGCGCGCACACGACGCTGCCGCTCCTCGGCATGACGATCGGCGAGTTCGCGAAGGACAAGGGCGGCGCGAAGCGCGACTTCGTGATGATCGTCGACGAGGAGATCGCGAACGAATGCCTCGAGCCGCGGCAGATGGTGTGGATGGTCGACATCACTACCGAGTCGAAGCCGTTCGGCGTCGGGAATTTCACCGTACCCGAGAAATCCGGAAATTTCTGCGCGCGCGGCGGGCGCTTCGGCTCGCATTCGCCGAACGAGAACCAGCCGCCGATGTACGCCGGGCGCCTCGTCTTCGTCGCGTGGTTCAACGCCGGCGTGCGCGCCATCGACGTGCGCGACCCGTACCATCCGCGCGAGGTCGGCTACTACATCCCGGCGATGACGAAGGCCACCGACAAGCGCTGCGTCGGCAAGGGCGCCGAGGAGCGCTGCAAGCGCGCGATCCAGACGAACAACGTCGACGTCGACGACCGCGGCTACATCTACATCGTCGACCGCGCGAACACGGGCATGCACATCCTGCGGGTGACGGGCGAGGCGCGCAAGATCGCGAAGTTCCAGTGACCGCGCCCGCGTCCTGATGGGCGGACGCTTCGCCCAGGGCTTCGCCGCCGTGCTCGCCACGGCGGTCCTCTGGGGCGTGCAGTTCCCGGTGGCGAAGGACGCGTTCGCGGCGGTCGACGCGTACCACGTCACCGCGATCCGCTACGGGCTCGGGACGCTGCTCCTCATCCCGATGTTCGTGGCGCAGGAGGGGCGCACCGCCCTCGACTACCGCGGCCGCTTCTGGGCGGCGACGGTCTTCGGCCTCATCGGCATGTGCGCATCCCCGATGCTCGTGTTCGTGGGCATCGCGATGTCGCGGCCGGCGCACGCGGCGGTCATCGTCTCGCTGCAGCCGTCGATGGCGGCGCTCGCGGACTGGGCGCTGCGCGGACGGCGCCCGGCGAACTTCACGCTCGGCTGCATCGCGGTCGCGTTCCTCGGCGTGCTCGCGGTCGTGACCAAGGGCCACCCGGCGACGATGTTCGGGAAGGGCGAGCTCGCCGGCGACTTCGTGATCCTGCTCGGCGCGGCGTGCTGGGTCGTGTACACCATGGCGACCGAGACCTTCCGCGGCTGGTCGGCGCTGCGCTTCACCGTGCTCACGATCGTGCCGGGTACGATCGGCTGCATCGTCGTGACCGCGGCGCTCGACGCCGCGGGCATCGCGACGCTGCCGGGGACGGCGGCGCTCGCCTCCGTCTGGTGGCAGCTCGCCTACCTCACGATCGGCGGCATCGTCGTCTCGATGATCTGCTGGAACTGGGGCAACCAGCGCATCGGCGCGCTGAACACGATGCTGCTGCTCAACGCGGTGCCGGTCGTGACGTTCGCCACGGGCCTCGCGCAGGGGCACCGCTTCGAGCCGGTCGAGCTCGCCGGGGCACTGGTCGTGATCGCCGCGCTCGTCGCCAACAATTTCTATCTGCGCCGCGCGTCGGCGCGCAAAGCCACCAAGGAGAGCCTCGCATGAAATCGTACTGGATCAGCCCGAACGCCAAGGGCGGCGTCGACATGGAGCAGCGCGACGTCGCGGTGCCCGAGCCGGGCGCGGGCCAGGTGCTCGTGAAGATGCGCGCGGCGGGCCTGAACCGCGGCGAGCTGATCGTCGGCCACTCGGTAAAGGCGGGCGGCGCCGCGAAGGCCGCGGGCGGCGAGGGCGCGGGCGAGGTCGCGAAGGTCGGCGCGGGCGTCACCAGCGTCAAGCCCGGCGACCGCGTCATGGGCCGCTGCTCGGGCGCGTTCGCCGAGTACGCGCTGATGGACGCGCGCGAGGCGATCGCGATGCCGAAGAACCTGTCGTGGGAGGAGGCGGCGAGCATCCCGCTCGTGTTCTGCGTCGTGCACGACATGCTGATCAACCAGGGGAAGCTGCAGCCGGGCGAGTGGCTGCTCGTGACCGGAATCTCCGCGGGCGTCGGCGTCGCCGCGCTGCAGACCGCGAAGGCGATTGGCGCGAAAGTGATCGGCACCTCGGGCTCGCAGGAGAAGCTCGACCGGCTCAAGCCGCTGGGCCTCGACGTCGGGATCTGCACGCGCAAGCCCGACTTCGCCGACGCGGTGAAGAAGGCGACCGACGGCAAGGGCGCGAACCTCGTGGTCAACA
>DATDMW010000408.1:0-9310 GCA_036518595.1 Burkholderiales bacterium | reverse complement strand
TTCGTGAAGGGCCTCGGCCTGCCCATGAACATCTGGCCCGACTTCCTGGAGTAGCCCGATGGAATCCCTAATCACGAATCTCGGAATCGGGTTCGGGGTCGCGCTCAGCTTCGCGAACCTGCTCTACTGCCTGCTCGGCGTGCTGCTCGGGACGCTGATCGGCGTGCTGCCGGGCATCGGGCCGGTGGCGACGATCGCGATGCTGCTGCCGGTGACGTTCACGCTGCCGCCGGTATCGGCGCTGATCATGCTCGCCGGCATCTACTACGGCGCGCAGTACGGCGGCTCGACCACGGCGATCCTGGTCAACCTGCCGGGCGAGTCCTCCTCGGTCGTAACCTGCCTGGACGGCTACCAGATGGCGCGCCAGGGCCGCGCGGGCGCGGCCCTCGGCATCGCCGCGCTCGGCTCGTTCTTCGCCGGCTGCGTCGCCACGGTCATCATCGCGCTGTTCGCGCCGCCGCTCGCGGAGGTCGCGCTCAAGTTCGGGCCTGCCGAATACTTCTCGCTGATGGTCCTCGGCCTGATCGCCGCGGTCGTGCTCGCGCACGGCTCGGTCGTCAAGGCGGTCGCGATGGTGATCTTCGGGCTGCTGCTGGGCCTGGTCGGCACCGACGTGAACTCGGGCGTCGCGCGCTTCAACTTCGGCATCTCGGAGCTCTCCGACGGCATCGGCTTCGTCTCGGTCGCGATGGGCGTGTTCGGCTTCGCCGAGATCATCGGCAACCTCGAGCAGAAGGAGCAGCGCGAGATCTTCACCAAGAAGGTCACGGGCCTGCTGCCCACCTGGCAGGACATCAAGGACGCGACGCCCTCCATCCTGCGCGGGACGACGCTCGGCTCCGCGCTCGGCATCCTGCCGGGCGGCGGCGCGCTGCTCGCTTCATTCGCCGCCTACACGCTCGAGAAGAAGGCCTCGAAGAACTCGGCGATGTTCGGCAAGGGCGCGATCCAGGGCGTCGCGGCGCCGGAATCCGCGAACAACGCCGGCGCGCAGACCTCGTTCATCCCTCTCCTGACTCTCGGCATCCCCTCGAACCCCGTCATGGCGCTCATGATCGGCGCGATGATGATCCAGGGCATCGCGCCGGGACCGCAGGTGATGACCGAGCGGCCCCAGCTCTTCTGGGGAATGATCGCCTCGATGTGGGTCGGCAACCTCATGCTCGTGGTGCTGAACCTGCCGCTGATCGGGATGTGGATCAAGCTGCTCACGGTGCCCTACCGCGTGCTGTACCCCTCGATCCTGCTGTTCTGCTGCATCGGCGTGTACTCGATCTCGAACGCGCCCTTCGACGTGATGCAGACGGCGATCTTCGGCGTGGTCGGCTACGTCTTCGTGAAGCTCGAGTGCGAGCCGGCGCCGCTGATCCTGGGCTTCATCCTCGGGCCGCTCATGGAGGAGAACCTGAGGCGCGCGATGCTGCTCTCGCGCGGCGACCCGGTCGTGTTCTTCACGCGGCCGATCAGCCTGACGATGCTCGTCATCGCCGGGTTCCTGCTGACGATCGTGGTCCTGCCCGCGGTGCGCAAGAAGCGCGAGGAAGCGTTCGTCGAGGCGTGATTTCGGGTTAGCCGAGGGTGCCCGACTCGCTCGGCTTCCGCCGCAAGTTCGGCGTCGTCGCGCCGTCGACCAACACGTCGGTGCAGCCGGAATTCGAGGCCTTCCGGCCGCACGGGGTGACGAACCACTTCTCGCGCGTGCTCATCCCGGACCGCAAGGTCACCGACGACGCGAGCTTCAACCTCATGATGGGCGACATCCGCGCCTCGCTGCCCGCGGCGGTCGAGGCGGTGATGACCTGCAGCCCCGACTACGTCATCCTCGGCATGTCGTCGGAGACCTTCTGGGACGGCATGGACGGCAGCCGGCGCCTGAAGAAGCGCATGGAGAAGATCGCCGGCGTCGGCGTGGCGATGGGCTCCGACGCCTGCCGCGCGGCGCTGCGCGCCTACGGCAAGGTGAAGCGCCTGGGCGTGATCACGCCCTATATGCCGGTCGGCGACCGCCAGGTGCGCCGCTACTTCACCGAGATCGGCTGCGAGGTCGTGAACCTGCTCGGCCTGAAATGCAGCAGCCCGACGCGGATCGCCCACGTCTCGAAGGCGGCCTTGCGCGACGCGGCGATCGCGGTGAACCGCGGCAAGGTGGACGCGATCGTGCAGGTCGGGACGAACCTCGCGATGGCCGAGGTCGCGGCGACGGCCGAGTTCTGGCTCGGCAAGCCCGTCATCGCCATCAACACGGCGACCTACTGGTACGCGTTGCGGCAGAACGGCATCAAGGACAAGGTGTACGGCTTCGGCTCGCTGTTATCGGAGCACTGAGCGAGCACCGCTCCTCATTTGTTGCGCACGGGCTGCCACTGCACGTCGTCGCGGCCGCCCGCGCGGTTGAGCACGCGCCCCAGGACGAACAGCAGGTCGGAGAGCCGGTTGAGATAGACGCGCCCCGCGTCGGCGACGGGCTCCTTGCGCGCGAGCGCGACGACGGAGCGCTCGGCGCGCCGGCACACCGTGCGCGCGAAATGCGCGAGGGCCGCGGCGCGCGTGCCGCCGGGTAGGATGAATTCCTTCAGCGGCTGCAGGCCGCCGTTGAGCTGCTCGAGCTGCTGGTCGAGGCGCTCGACGTGCGCCTCGCTCATGGTCGAGCGGCCGGGCACGGAAAGGTCGGCGCCGAGATCGAGCAGGTCGTGCTGCACCTCGACCAGCGCCGCGCGCACCGCCTCGGGCGGGTCCTCGGCGAGCAGCAGGCCGATGCACGAGTTGAGCTCGTCGACCTCGCCCAGCGCCGCGACGCGCGGGGCGTCCTTGGGCACGCGCGAGCCGTCGCCGAGGCCGGTCTCGCCGGCGTCGCCGGTGCGGGTGACGATCTTCGACAGGCGGTGCCCCATGAGATCAGGCTAGCACACGCCCGGGACCGCTGCGCGGCTCGCGGATGACGCGCGCATTGGGTTTTTCCTGACAATGACATCGGCATTGCCGGCGCCCGGTCGCTGGCGTAGATTGCGCCTTCCCCCCGACAACAAGAAGGAGACGGCCATGGAAACGCAAGCCACGTTCGGCGCATTCAACCAGGGCACGACGCCCACGATCGCGGTGTTCAACAAGGCGAAGACGCCGCTCGGCGTCGACCTCGACGCGCTCGTCGCCGCGATGCAGGTGTTCATCGATCAGCACGTCGTCCCCGTCTGGGGCACGCCGGCGAAGCTGCAGCGCTCGCACGGCTTCGTCAAGAACGCCTGGGCGATGGTGTTCCTCGACAACGCCGACCAGGCGGGCGCGCTCGCCTATCACGATCTCACGCCCGACGGCCTGCCGATCTCCAAGGTGTTCGTGAAGACCACGCTCGACAACCACGACAAGGTAAGCGTCTCGGCCTCGCACGAGCTCGTGGAGATGCTGGTCGACCCCGCCATCAACCTCATGACGACGGGCCCCGATCCCAAGGTCATCTACGCCTACGAGAGCGCCGACCCGGTCGAGGAGCTGAGCTTCGCCATCAACGGCATCGACATGACGGACTTCGTCTACCCGTCGTATTTCGAGAGCTTCCACAAGCCGGGCTCGGTGCAGTTCGATCACCTGAAGAAGGTCACCAAGCCCTTCCAGATCCTGAAGGGCGGCTACCAGATCATCTTCAAGAGCGGCAAGTGGAGCCAGACCTACGGCTCGGCCGCGAAGGCGAAGGCGTTCGCCCGGGAGGACCGTCGCCAGCACCGGAGCGAGCTGCGCAAGCGCAAGAAGCTCGTGCAGACTTCGGAAGCGCAGGTCATGCGCGCCGAGCGCAAGGCCGCGGGAGCGCGCATGGACGACCGGAAGGCCGCCTAGACCACGGCCGGCGTGCGCGATCGACAGAACTTTTACGCGCATCCGGGCTCATCCCTTGGGTCCGGTCGGGCGGGACCGGCTTTCGCGCGCGCCCGCGCTTGGCGGGCGTGCTCTTTTCGGATCATTTCCTAGGAGGCGGTATGACGATCGGTCTATGGGCAGGGGTGCTTTTGACGGCCGCGGCGACGGCGAGCGGCGCGGCTTTCGCGCAGGATTCCATGAGCAAGAAAGGGGGCGGCGGCGGCAAGAGCGTCACGGTGGCGCTGCACGCGGAGAACAAGTCCGGGGAGACCGGCAGGGCCAAGCTCACGCCCATGGGCGACAAGACCAGGGTCGAGCTCAGCCTGAAGGGCACGCCGAAGGGCGTCGCGCAGCCGGCGCACATCCACGAGGGCTCGTGCGCGAAGCTCGATCCCAAGCCCAAGTACCCGCTGTCGAACGTCGTGGACGGCAAATCGACGAGCGAGGTGCCGGTGAAGATGGAGGAGCTCATGGAGGGCAACATGGCGGTCAACGTCCACAAGAGCGGCGACGAGATCAAGACCTACGTCGCGTGCGGCGACCTGAAGACGCGCAAGGGCAAGAGCAAGATGTAGATTGCCGCGGTCTCCGGCGGCGCGCAGCCGCCGGCCGGCCCGCCCGCGTCAAGGCTCGCGAGCGCGGTCGGTGATAACCTCTGCGGATGCACGCGACGCTTCCGCTGCTCGAAATCTCGGACTTCCCTGCGATCCGCCGCGGGCGCCTGGAGACCCTCCAGGTGAACCTCGGCTACAAGTGCAACCAGTCGTGCGTCCATTGCCACGTCAACGCCGGGCCGACGCGCACCGAGCAGATGGACGCGGCCACGGTCGAGATCGTGCTGCGCTATCTCGCCGCGTCGGGCGCGGCGACGCTCGATGTCACCGGCGGCGCGCCCGAGCTCAACCCGCATTTCCGCGAGCTGGTGCGCCGCGCGCGCGCGCTCGGCGCGCGCGTCATCGACCGCTGCAACCTGACGGTGCTCGAGCAGCCCGGGCAGGAGGACCTCGCCGCCTTCCTCGCGGCGGAGCGCGTCGACATCGTCGCGTCGCTGCCCTGCTACACCGAGGAGCTGGTCGATCGCCAGCGCGGCCGCGGCGTCTACGAGGCGAGCATCCGCGCCCTCCGGACCCTGAACGCGCTCGGCTACGGAATCGAGGGCTCGGGCCTCGCGCTCGATCTCGTGTACAACCCGCAGGGACCGTCGCTGCCGCCCGCGCAGGACGCGCTCGAGCGCGACTACAAGCGCATCCTCGGCGAGAAGCTCGGCGTCGTCTTCAACCGGCTGTACACGATCGCCAATATGCCGATCGCCCGCTTCGGCTCGGCGCTGATCTCGAAAGGACAGTTCAACGAGTACATGGCGCTCCTGCGCGGCTCGTTCCGCGACGAGAACCTCGAGGCGGTGATGTGCCGCAGCCTCGTCTCCGTCGACTGGCGGGGCTACGTCTACGACTGCGACTTCAACCAGATGCTGGGCGTGCCGCTGCGGGTGGCCGGCCGGCCGCGGGTGAAGCTGGAGAGCATGATCGGCCGCGATCTCGAGGGCAATCCGGTCGCCGTCCGCGATCACTGCTACGGCTGCACCGCCGGGCAGGGCTCGAGCTGCGGCGGAGCGCTGCATGGCTGAGGCGAAGCACGCGCCCGGGCGCAGCTGCCCGCCGCACTACCGCTATTCGCCGTCGGTGTTCGCGGCGCCGCCGGCGCTGCGCGCCGAAGCGCTCTACGTCGTGGGCGGGTTGTACGGCAACGCCTGCGCGCTCGACGCGGTGCTCGCAATGGCGCGGGCCGAGCACGCGGCGCTCGTCTTCAACGGCGATTTCCACTGGTTCGACGTCGACCCGCCGGGCTTCGCGGACGTCGACGCGCGCGTCCTCGGGCACGCGGCGCTGCGCGGCAACGTCGAGACCGAGATCGCCGACGAGGATTCGGGCGCGGGCTGCGGCTGCGCCTACCCGGAGTGGGTGGGAGACGGAGAGGTCGAGCGCTCGAACGCGATCCTCGCTCGCCTGCGCGAGACCGCGCGCGCCGAGCCGGCGCGGCGCGCGCGCCTCGCGGGGCTCCCCATGCACCTCGTCGCGGAGGTCGGCGGGGTACGCGTCGGCATCGTGCACGGAGACGCGGAATCGCTCGCCGGATGGCTGTTCTCGCAGGAGCTGCTCGCGCGGCGCCCGGAGCGCGCGGCGCGCGCGCTCGAGGACGCCCGGGTCGAGGTGTTCGCGTCCTCGCATACCTGCCTGCCGGTGATGCAGTCGCTCGCGACGGCGCGCGGGTCGGTGCTGGTCGCGAACAACGGCGCCGCCGGCATGCCGAATTTCTCCGGCGAGCGGTTCGGCGTCGTCACCCGCATCGCGCCGGCGCCTTCGCGCGACGCGCTCTACGGGACGAGCGTCGGCCCCGTGCGGGTCGAGGCGGTGCCGGTGCGCTACGACCACGAGGCCTGGCTCGAGCGCTTCGACGGCGTCTGGCCCGCCGGATCGCCGGCGGCGGTGTCGTACCGCGAGCGCCTCGTGTCGGGGCCGCGCTGGAGCCTCGAGGAGGCGGTGCGCATCGCCGCGCCGCGCTCGCGCGCGGCCTGATCGCACCGGCGATGCGCCGCGTCCTCGTCGCGCTGGTCCTCCTGGGCCTGGTCGCGGCGTTCTTCGCGCTCGGGCTGCAGCGGTATTTCACGCCGGAATATTTTCAGGCGCAGCGCGCGGCGATCGGGGAGCTGCGCGCGGCGCGGCCGCTCGCCTCCGCCCTCGGCTTCTTCGCCGTGTACGTCGCGTTCACCAGCCTCTCGATCCCGCTCGCGGCGCTGATGAGCCTCGTGTGCGGCGCGATCTTCGGGCTGCCCGTGGGGACGGTGATCGTGTCGTTCGGCTCCAGCGTCGGCGCCACGCTCGCCTTCCTCGCGAGCCGCTTCCTGTTCCGCGACGCGGTCCGTTCCCGGCTCGGCGACCGGCTGCGCACCGTCGACCGCGGGATCGAGCGCGAGGGGGCGTTCTACCTGTTCGCGCTGCGGCTGGTGCCGGCGATCCCGTATTTCGCGATCAACCTGCTGATGGGGCTGACGCCGATCCGGCCGTGGACGTTCTACTGGGTGAGCCAGCTCGCGATGCTTCCCGCTACGCTCGTGTACGTGAACGCCGGCACGCAGCTCGCCGAGATCCGCTCGGTGTCGGGGCTGCTGTCGCCGGCGCTGATCGCATCGTTCGTGCTGCTCGGCGTGTTCCCGCTGATCGCGAAGAAGGGGCTCGACTTCTGGAAGTCGCGCCGCGTCTACTCGCGCTGGACGCGGCCGGCGAAATACGACCGCAATCTCGTTGTGATCGGCGCGGGCTCCGCGGGCCTGGTGTCGGCCTACATCGCGGCGGCGGTGCGCGCGAAGGTGACGCTCGTCGAGCGCGAGCGCATGGGCGGCGACTGCCTGAACACGGGCTGCGTGCCGTCGAAGGCGTTTATACACGCGGCTCGTCTCGCCGCGCAGGCGCGGCGGGCGAGGGAGCTCGGCTTCCGCTCGGCGAGCGTCGACTTCGACTTCGGCGAGATCATGGAGCGCGTGCAGCGCGTCGTGCGGGCCGTCGAGCCGCACGACTCGGTCGAGCGCTACACCGCGCTCGGCGTCGAGTGCCTGCGCGGCGAGGCGCGGATCGCGTCGCCGTGGACGGTCGAGGTGACAGGCGCGGACGGGACGCGCACGCTCACGACGCGCGCGATCGTGATCGCCGCGGGCGCGCGGCCCCTGGTGCCGCCGATCCCCGGGCTCGCGGAAGCGGGCTGCCTCACCTCGGACACCGTGTGGGCGCTGCGTGCGCTGCCGCGGCGGCTCGCGGTGCTGGGCGGCGGGCCGATCGGCTGCGAGCTGGCGCAGTGCTTCGCGCGCTTCGGCTCGCAGGTGACGCAGATCGAGATGGCGCCGCGCATCCTCGGGCGCGAGGACCCGGAGGCCTCCGCCGAGGTCGCGCGGCGCTTCGAGCGCGAGGGCATCCGCGTGCTCACGGGCCACAAGGCGGCGCACGTGCTGCGCGAGGGCGGCGGCAAGGTGCTGGTGTGCGAGCACGGCGGCCGCGAGGTACGGGTCGAGTGCGACGAGATCCTGTGCGCGCTCGGCCGGGTCGCGAACACCGCCGGCTACGGGCTCGAGGAGCTCGGCATCGGCACGACGGCGCAGAAGACGATCGAGACCGACGACTACCTCCAGACCCTCTACCCGAACATCTACGCCTGCGGCGACGTCGCGGGCCCGTGGCAGTTCACGCACACGGCCTCGCACCAGGCGTGGTACGCGGCGGTGAACGCGCTGTTCGGCTCGGTGAAGAGATTTCGCGTCGACGACCGCGTCATCCCGTGGACGACGTTCACCGACCCCGAGGTCGCGCGCGTGGGGCTGAGCGAGACCGAGGCCAGGGAGCGCAGCGTCGCGCACGAGGTCACGCGGTACCGCCTCGACGAGCTCGACCGCGCGATCGCCGACGGCGAGACCGAGGGCTTCGTCAAGGTCCTCACCGCGCCCGGCAAGGACCGCATCCTCGGCGCGACCGTCGTCGGCGCGCACGCGGGCGAGCTGATCGCCGAGCTCGTCCTCGCGATGAAGCACGGCATCGGGCTGAACAAGATCCTCGGCGCGATCCACGTCTACCCGACGTTCGCCGAGGCGAACAAGTACGCCGCCGGCGCGTGGAAGCGCGCGCACGCGCCGAAGCGGCTGCTCGAGGCGCTCGGGCGCTTCCATGCGTGGATGCGCGGATAGATGAAGCTCTCCATGATCGTGCCGGCGCTCGACGAGGAGGCGCTGCTGCCCGCGACGCTCGCAGCGTTGGCGCCTTTGCGCGGACGCAGGCACGAGGTGATCGTGGTCGACGGCGGCTCGATGGATCGCACGCGCGAGATCGCGCGGGCGGGCGCGGATCGCGTGCTCGACGCCGCGCGCGGGCGCGCGCGACAGATGAACGCCGGCGCGCGCGCAGCGGCGGGCGACGTGCTCGTGTTTGTCCACGCGGACACGCTGCTCCCTCCGGACGCGGACGAATGCATCCGCCGCGCCCTCGAGACCGGGCGCTCCTGGGGCCGCTTCGACGTGCGCATCGAGGGCCGCAGCGCGGTCCTCGGCGTCGTCGCCGCCCTGATGAACCTGCGCTCGCGCGCGACCGGCATCGCGACCGGCGACCAGGCGATGTTCGTGCGGCGCGAGGCGTTCCGCCGCGTGGGCGGGTTTCCCGACGTCGAGCTGATGGAGGACCTGGTGCTCTCGCGCGCTCTCGGGGGCGTGTCGCCGCCGGTGTGCCTGCGCGAGCGCGTGACGACGTCGGGGCGGCGCTGGGAGCGGGGCGGCGTGCTGCGCACGGTGCTGCTCATGGGGTGGCTGCGGCTGCGGTTCTTTCTCGGCGCCGACCCGGCGCGGCTCGCGCGCCGGTATGAGAAGAAGTCGGACTAGCTGCCGCATCGTGGTGTTCGCGCGCGCGCCGGTGCCGGGACGCGC
>DATDMW010000407.1:0-3165 GCA_036518595.1 Burkholderiales bacterium | reverse complement strand
TCGGGGTACACGCGGGTCGACGCGCTCGAGAGCCGGTGCGTCACCGCGAACACCGCGTAGCCGCGCTCGGCGAGCCAGGGACCGAGGTGCGCATAATTGTCGAGGTTCGCCAGCCGCCAGCCGCCGCCGTGCACCGCGATCACCGCGGGGACCCGGCCGCCGCCGCGCGGCGCATACAGGTGTCCCTTCAGCGCCGCGCCGCCGTGGACGGCGTACTCGATCTCGCGTCGCTCGATCGCGCTCACGGCGCTCTCCTATTCCACCGCCGCGCCGGAGTGCTTCACGGCGAGGGCGAACTTATCGATCTCGCGGTCCCAGAACGCGCCGAAATCCTTCGCGCCGAGGAAGCGCACCGGCAGCCCCGCCTTCTCGAAAGTGGCGGCGGCGCGAGGGTCCTCGAGCGCGCGCCCGATCACGGACTCGAGGCGCGCGACGATCTCGGGCGGCGTGGCCGCGGCGGCGACGACCCCCGACCACGCGGACACCTCGAACCCGGGGAAGCCCGCCTCGGCCATGGTCGGCACGTCGGGCAGCTGCGGCGCGCGCGTCGCGCTGGTCACCGCGAGCGCGCGCACGCGCCCCGCGCGGATGTGCGGCAGCGACGGCGGCAGCGAGTCGACGAGCATGTCGACGTCGCCGGCGATGAGAGCGGTCATGGCCGCGGCCGCGCCATGGTAAGGCACGTGCACGATGTCGACGTTGGCCATGTACTTGAGCAGCTCGGCGGCGAGGTGCACCGACGTGCCCGCTCCCGTCGATGAGTAATTCAGCTTGCCGGGATTGGCACGCGCGAGCTCGACCAGCTCGGCGACCGACTTCGCTTTCGTGCGCGGGCCGACGACGAGCACGTTCGGGATCATGCCGACCAGCGCCACGGGCGCGAGCTCCGCGCGCGGGTTGACCCTCGCGCGCTTGTACATCGACTGCGCGATCGCGACCTGCGGCGTCGCCGAGAGCAGCGTGTAGCCGTCGGCCGGCGCCTTCGCCACCAGCTCGACGCCCACGAGGATGCTCCCGGGGCGGTTCTCGATCACCACCGGCTGGCGCAGCGCCTCCGAAAGATGCGGCCCGAGCAGCCGCGCGGTGATGTCGGCGATGCCGCCCGGCGCGCTCGCGACCAGGTAGCGGATGGGACGGGTGGGATAGGCATCCGTCGTCTGCGCGGAGGCGACGCCGCACGCGAGCAACGCGGCAAAGGCGACGAGTCGGGCTGAGCACATCGGACCCGATGTTACAACGAGTTCACCCCTGCGGCGATTCTTGGTAGCATCGCCTTTCCCGCAGCGAGCCCATCATGATCATCGATTGCCACGGACACTACACGACCGCTCCGAAAGACCTGCAGAAATGGCGCGACGCGCAGATCGCCGCGCTGAAGGATGCGAAGCACCCGCCCACCTCGAAGGGCAGCCTCGCGATCAGCGACGACCAGATCCGCGAGAGCCTGGAGAACGCCCAGCTCAGGATCCAGCGCGAGCGCGGCACCGACGTCACCATCTTCTCGCCGCGCGCCGCGGGCATGGGCCATCACATCGGCGACGAGACCACGAGCCGCCACTGGTCCGAGCACTGCAACGAGCTGATCCACCGCGTGTGCGCCCTCTACCCGCAGAACTTCGTGGGCGTGTGCCAGCTGCCGCAGACGCCGGGCGTGTCGCCGAAGAACTGCATCGCCGAGCTCGAGCGCTGCGTGCGCGACTTCGGCTTCATCGGCTGCAACCTCAACCCCGACCCGTCGGGCGGCTACTGGACCGACCCGCCGCTCACCGACAAGTTCTGGTACCCGATCTACGAGAAGATGGTGGAGCTCGAGGTGCCGGCGATGATCCACGTGTCGACCTCGTGCAACCCCAACTTCCACACCACGGGCGGCCACTACATCAACGGCGACACGACCGCGTTCATGCAGCTCATCTCCGCGCCGCAGATCTTCAAGGATTTCCCCACGCTCAAGTTCGTCATCCCGCACGGCGGCGGCGCGGTGCCTTACCACTGGGGACGCTACCGGGGGCTCGCGCAGGACATGGGCCGGCCGCCGCTGAAGGACCTGCTGCTCGACAACGTCTTCTTCGACACCTGCGTGTATCACCGGCCGGGGATCGAGCTGCTGCTCAAGGTGATCCCGGCGGACAACATCCTGTTTGCCTCGGAGATGGTCGGCGCGGTGAAGGGCATCGACCCCGAGACCGGACATTATTACGACGACACCAAGCGCTATCTCGACGCGATCGACATCAACCCTGCCGACCGCGAGAAGATCTTCTCGGGGAACGTGAGCAAGGTCTATCCGCGCTTCGCCACGAAAGCCAAGAAATGAAGAATCGCATCACCGGCGCGGCGCTCGCCGCGCTGCTCCTGGCGGCGATCGCCTTCCCCGCGCAGGCGCAGATGGGCAGCAAGGTCCTGCACATCGTCGTCCCCTTCGCCGCGGGCGGCGCGCGCGAGATCCTGGCGCGGACCTTCTACAGCGAGCTGGGCGCGGCGCTCGGGCAGACGGCGATCATCGAGAACAGGCCCGGCGCGGGCGGCGCGATCGGCACCTCGAGCGTGGCGAAGGCCGCGCCCGACGGCCAGACGCTGATCTTCGCCGCGTCGAGCCACAACGTCACCGCGCTGCTCGGCGCGAACCCGCCCTACGATCCCGTCCGTGATTTCGCGCCCGTGGCGAACATCGGGATGCAGAGCTACGTGCTGATGGCGAGCGCGACCCTCCCGGCGCGCACCGTCGCCGAGCTGGTGCGCTACGCGAAAGCCAATCCCGGCAAGCTCAACTACGCCTCGCCCGGCCACGGCAGCTCCGGGCACCTCGCGGCCGCCTACTTCGCGAGCCTCGCGGGCCTCGACATGGTCCACATCCCGTTCAAGTCGACGCAGGACGCGACCAACGACGTGCTCGCGGGGCGCTCGCACCTCGTCATCGTGCCCAACGTCGGCGCGGTGCCGTTCATGAAGGACGCGCGCATCCGGCTGCTCGGGGTGACGTCGCTCAAGCCGTCGCCTTCGATCCCCGGTGTGCCGCCGATCGCGAACACGGTGCGGGGCTACCAGTTCGACTCCTGGTTCGGCCTGCTCGCGCCGGCGCGCACGCCGAAGCCCGTGATCGATCGCATCAACGCCGAGGTCGCGAAGCTGCTGAAGAACCCGACGATCCTCGAGCGCCTCTCG
>DATDMW010000406.1:0-6134 GCA_036518595.1 Burkholderiales bacterium | reverse complement strand
CGGTGGCGGCGGCGACGGTCGCTTCCCTGCGCTCGAGCGGCGCCTGCGGCATCCGGCGCGCCCGCAGGATGTCGCCGTTCGCCTCGATGGTCGTCAGCAGCATCTCGCCGCCGACCGGCGCGCTGATGTCCTGCACGCCGTAAGGCGCCTGGGTCCAGCGCGCGAGCCGGCGCGACGAAAGCGAGTACGACCAGACGTTGTAGACCTTGCCGTAGTCGGCGACGAAGAACACCTCGTCGTCGGAGTCGCCGAAGCGCGGCGAGTGCTTGACCGCGGAGTCGGCGACGAGCTCGGTCGCGCGGCCGTCGCGCACCTCGAGCAGCGTCCAGCGCCCGCCGCGCCAGCTCGTGAGGACCACGGCCGGGCCGCGCGCGGCGACGCCCGTGATCATCTCGCCCGGCGTCGCGCGGTAGAGCGTCGACTGCTCGGCGCCGTCCGCGCCGACGAGCACGACCTGCCCTTCGCCGCCCGCGATGCGCAGCGCGACGATGCGGCCGTCGGCGAGCGGCGCGGCGAAGCGCAGGCGCGAGCAATGCGTCAGACGCTCGAAGCCGCCGAAGACGCCCGTGCCGCCGCGCCAGAGGTCGTAGTAGTAGTTGTAGTTGCCGCAGATCTCGGGCTGCGCGAGCAGCGGGCGGCCCGCGGCGTCGATCGAGAGGCGCGTGCCGGGCTCGACCTCGCGCACGACGCGCGGCTCGCCGCCCGGGCGCTGCTCGACGAGCTTCGGGCGCGTGTAGCCGTCGTGGCGCACGTACCAGCGCGTGCCGTCGGGCGCGATCGCGGGGCTCGCGATCGAGAAGGCCTGCAGCAGCGCCTCGCCTTCGTCGGGCGCGGGGCGCGGCGCGCGGAAGCGCGCGTCGAGCCAGTCCAGGTACTCGACCCAGAGCACGTCCATCGGCTTGCCCGTCGCCGGGTAGGGATTGCTGTGCATGCGGAACGGCAGCAGGTCGTCGCTGTAGTTATCGATGTACTGGAACACCGCCTCCGGCCCGTAGCGCTCGGCGAGGAACATGTAGAAGTAGCTGCCGTAGAGGTAGTCGCGGTTGAGCGGGAAGCCGCGGCCGTCGGCGTGGATCTCGCGCAGGGAGCGCAGGCCGCGATCGACCTCGGCGCGCATCATGCCCTCGAAGAAGCTCTGCCCGAGGCGCCCGTAGCCGCCGGCGGCGTCCGATTCCGAGTACACCGCGAGCCCCTCCTTCACCCACGAAGGCCCCCACAGGTTCGGCAGCGTGTTCGGCAGCGGCAGCGGCACGCGGCCGAAGACGTTGCGCAGCACGAGCGGGCCGCGCCGCGCCTTGTCCATGTGCACGATGTGCGTGAGCTCGTGCGAGATCACCATCTCCATCCAGCCGCGGTTCTGCAGCAGCTCGCCCTCGTCGGGCGGCGAGAGATAGATCGCGAACTCGTTGAACGGGAGCGGCGTCGACCAGCCGTTCGAGAAATCGGCCGAGTCGAGGACGAGCAGGTGCACGCGCGACTGCGGCTGCCACTGCAGGAACCGGGTGATGCGCGGGTACACGCTCTCGGCGACCTGCGCGGCGACGTCGGCCTGCGCGCGGTTGCGGTCGGGGAAATGCACCGAGAAGTGCTCGGTGTCGAAGGTCCTCCAGCGCAGGCCCGGGTCCACGAACTGCGCCCGCGCCGCGAGCGCCGCGACGAGCAGAGCGAACGCCACGGCGATGCGCGCGAAACCAGCCATGCTTCTCCCCGGCTTTCTTATAATGCCGGCACGATCATAGACCATTGCCGTATATTTATGGCCGGTTCCGCAGAGGAGGCGCCCGGATGAGATTCTTCCCCGCGATCATCGCCGTGCTGGCCGCGGTCATCGTAACGGGCGCCGCGCCCGCGATGGCCCAGCAACGTCCTTCGACAGGCTCAGGACGATCGGCGGCCAACGCATTCCCCGACGCCCCGGGCAAGGAGGTGCTGGTCGCCAAGTGCTTCCAGTGCCACAGCCCGAACATGTGGTCCGACCTCCACCAGGACCGCCGCGCCTGGGAGGCGACGCTGTACCGCATGGTGGGACGCGGCGCGCTCTGGAGCGAGGACGAGATCAAGAAGATGGCCGACTACCTCGGCGCGACGCACGCGCGCGAGCCGTCGGTGTTCGGGCGCGAGCCGGTGCAGTCGCCCGCGGCGCAATAAGGAGAGGCCATGAGAGAGCTCGTCGCACGATTTCTTTCGCGGTCGATCTCGCGCCGCGGCTTCCTGAAGGGGCTCACCGCCACGGGCGTCTCGCTCGCCGCGGCCGAGTCGATCCTCGAGTCGGTGTCGTCGGTCGCGTACGCGCAGGGCGAAGGCTCGTCCGCGTCCCTGTCGCCCGACGCGGTCAAGGTCGTGGAGGGCACCGGCGGCGAATGCTTCGCCGAGCAGCTGGTCGCCTCGGGCGTGAAATACATTTTCGGCAACTCGGCGAGCGAGGACGCGCACTTCTACGAGGCGCTGGTCGACCGGCCGCAGCTCAAGTACATCCTGACGCCGCACGAAGGCCCCGGCGCGGCGATGGCCGCGGGCTACGTCAAGGCCTCGGGCGAGCCCGCGATCGTGATGCAGGCGGCGGCCGTCGGGCTCATGAACGCGATGGGCCAGATGTTCAACGCGTTCAAGGAGCAGACGCCGCTCGTCTTCTACAGCTACCGCACCGACCAGACCGGGCGCGCCGGGCGCGACGGCTTCGAGGAGGTCGCGAACCAGGAGCAGCTGGTCCAGCCGATCACGAAGTACTCGTGGCTCGCGCGCCGCGCCGACATGATCCCGGAGACGGTGCGCCGCGCCTTCAAGGCGGCGTGGACCCCGCCGCACGGGCCGACCTACGCGTCGTGGCACTCGGACCTGAACGACCAGCGCACGCACGCCGAGGTCATCGTCCAGGACAAGTTCGACCCGCGCATGCGCGTGCGCCCGAACCCGCAGGAGATCGAGCGGGCGGCGAAGCTGCTGGTCGAGGCGAAGATGCCGCTCATGATCGTCGGCGACGAGATCTACAACGCGCGCGCGATCGGCAAGGCGGTGCGCCTCGCCGAGATCCTCGGCATGCCGGTGACGCAGGCGCGCCAGATCTTCGTCAGCTTCCCGGAGACCCACCCGCTGTGGGTGGGCGCGCTGCCGGTGACGCGCATCGCGTCGCTCGACTTCCCGAAGAATCCCGACGTCGTCATCAACGTCGGCAACAAGCTCCAGCACAACAGCCCGGCGCCCATCGTCGGCCGCGGGCCGAAGTTCATCGACATGCGCATCGACAGCTGGAGCATGGGCAACGTCATCCCGACCGACGTCCCCCTGGTGTGCGACGTCGCGCTCGGCCTCGACGACCTGATCGCCGCGGTGCGCCAGCTGGTGAACGCCGACGCGGGCAGGCGCGCGCAGGAGCGCGCCGACCAGGTGCGCGCCTTCAGCGAGCGCGCGCGCACGCTGCGCAACGGCGTCACGAAGAACCCCGACTGGAACCGCGCGCCCATGATCGCCGACCGCGTGACCTGGGAGGTGGCGCAGTTCGCCGACCGCGACGCGATCGTCGTCAACGAGGCGGGCTCGGTGAACCTGCACAGCTTCGACTTCAACGCCGAGGGCGGGCGGGAGCTCTTCCACTATTACGGCGCGCACCTCGGATCGGGCGTGGGCACGGCGGCGGGCGTGAAGCTCGCGCGCCCGAGCCGCCAGGTGATCTGCATGGTCGGCGACGGCTCGTTCATCTTCGGGCCGACCGCGCTCTGGAACATGGCGCGGCTCGAGCTGCCGGTGATCACCGTCGTCTACAACAACCACGCCTACTCCGGCCCGCACAGCCGCGTGATCGAGAAGGTGCCGGGCGGGCGCATGATCCAGACCGGGCACTTCGTGCACGACTACCTCGGCAACCCGGACATGAACATGGCGTACATCGCGCGCGGCTTCGGCGTGCAGGCCGAGGTCGCGAACAACCCGGCCGAGCTGCGCGCCGCGCTCGCGCGCGCGAAGAAAGCGACGCAGGAAGGCAAGCCCTACCTGATCGACGCGCAAGTCGCGCGCGTCGGCGTCGCCTGGGCCGACAAGCCCTGGACGCCGAGCGTGCGCGAGACGCAGGGGCGCGCACGCAAGTCGTGACGGGCAACTCGCTGCTCGACGAGGCGCTGCGCGCGCAGGCGGCCGGGCGCGCGCGCGAGGCGGTCGAGCTCTACGGCCACGTCCTGCGCTACGACCCCGACCAGCTGGTCGCGCTCAACAACCTCGGGCTGCTGCTCGGCGAGGCGCAGCGCTGGAGCGAGTCCGAGGCGCTGCTCGCGCGCGCCGCGCGGGTCGCGCCGCGCCGTGCCGACGCCTGGGTCAACCTCGCGACCGTGCTCGCCGGCCAGAAAAAGCTCGACGACGCCGCGGCCGCGTGCCGCCGGGCGCTCGAGATCGCGCCCGAGAACCGCCAGGCACAGAACACGCTCGCCTCGGTGCTCGCCGACTCGGGCCGCCACGACGAGGCGATCGCGCTGCTCGAGCGGATCGTCAGGAAGCGCCCGGGATACGCGACCGGCCACGCCTTCCTCGGCAGCCTGTACGCGAAGCGCGCGCGGCACGAGGACGCGGTCGCCTCGTTCCGGCGCGCGTTCGACGCGGATCCGAAGGACCGGGTTTCGCTCGCGGCCGCGGCCGAGTGCCTGCTCGTGCTCGGGCGGGCAGCCGAGGCGCTGCCGCTCCTCGAGCGCGCGCTCGCGCTCGACGTCTACGACGTGCGCGCGCTCGCGCTGAAGACGCTCGCGCTCGCCGAGACCGGGCGCGGCGACGAGGAGCGCGCGCTCTCCGACCCCGGGCGGCTGATCCACGGCATGACGCTCGCCGGGCTCGGCTACGCCCCCGGCGAGGTCGCCGATCTCAACCGCGGGCTCGCCGAGTTCGCGGCGGCCGAGGCCGGGATGCAGCAGGACCCGGCGCAGTACGCGACCTACCGCGGCTGGCACAGCACGACCAACCTCGCGCACGCGCCGCACCCCGCGATCGCGAAGCTGAAGGAGGCGATCCGCCGCGCCTTCGACGAGCGCCTGCGGCGTCTGCCCGAGGAGGACGCGTCGCACCCGCTCGCGCGCGCCGCGCCGCGAGACTACGCGCTCGATCTCTGGTGCGTGCGCCTCTCGGGCGGAGGCGGCAAGATGCTGCCGCACATCCATCTCGCGGGATGGCTCTCGGGCGTCTATTACGTGGAGGTCCCGAAGATCGTCGACGACCCGGCCGCGGGCCGCGCCGGCTGGATCGAGTTCGGCCCGCCGCGCGCCGACATCCGCCTGACGCGCTCGCCGCTCGTGCGCGCGGTCAAGCCCGAGCCCGGGCTGCTGCTCACGTTTCCGTCTTACTTCTGGCACGACACCGTGCCGCTGCCCGAGAGCACCGTCGGCCAGCGCCTGATCTTCTCCTGGGATTACCAACCCCTTCGGGGTTAGCCAGCCGGTTCGCTGAACCGTCTCCGGCGAGAGACGCGCCGTCCGGGCTATTTCGCGAAGTCGCTTTCCCGGCAAGAATCCGCCCGGGTCATCAAGAACCCATTCGTAAGGGAGAAGCACAATGAACAAGCCGGTTCTCGCGGCGCTCGTCGCCGCAGGGATTCTCAGCGCATGCGGCGGCGGAGGCGGAGGCTCGGGCGGAACTCGGCCCGCGGACCCGGTGCCCGTCGCGACCAGCAGCTCCAGCGATCAGGGCCCCAACCCGCAGCTCGCGCCGCTCGGCCAGGTCGCCGCCGTCGATCACCACATCGATTTCACCCAGCAGACCGCGCTCACGCCCGCGGGCCTCGGCTCATTCGACTCGCTGAGCGACATGCCCGCGCCCGAGGTGTCGCTCGCGAACACGCCGCTGATCCACGTCGCGATCCCCGATCTCGGCATCGACGACGTGTTCGACGGCCCGGTGACGACGACGATGGTGAACGGCCTGCGCGCCGACACCTCCTCGAAGTCGGACGCCACCACGCGCCGCACCGTCACCTACCTCGTGCCCGACGCGGCGAGCACCAATCCGCTCAAGCTGCAGTTCTCGAGCCTCGGCGTCTGGAACACGACCGACATCGCGAGCGGGCAGATGACGAACGCGGCCGCCTTCTCGGTCGGCACGCGCACGCTCGGCACCGACATCCCGACCAACGGCACCGCGACCTACAACGGCGCGATGCTCGG
>DATDMW010000405.1:0-14273 GCA_036518595.1 Burkholderiales bacterium | reverse complement strand
AGGCGCCGCCCATGTTGTGCACGACGCGCAGCGGCTGCCCGATCAGCGTCAGGCACACGCACGCGCCCGGGTGCGCGTGCGCGACGCCGCCGACGTCGGGCCGCGCGGCGTAGATGCGCGCGTGGATCCACAGCTCGCTGTTCGGGATGCCGTCGCCCGAGACGATGTTGCCGTCGGTGTCCAGGACGAGCAGCCGCTTCTCGTCGGCGAGGCCGGGCGAGCGCCGCGTCGGGAAGTAGAACGTGCTCGTGCCGGGGATGCGCGCGCTCACGTGGCCGAACGCGTTCGCGAGGCCGAAGCGCTCGATCACGCGGTTGGCGAGCGCGACGTCGTGGCGCAGGGTCTCGAGAGGGTCCATGCCTGATCCTCGCTTCGTGGTCTCCGTATTACAATAGCGCCAGTTCCGTTCTCGCGCCTCGCAGGACCATTCATGGATTCTCCCGTCAACGTCGGCATCGTCGGTCTCGGCCGCTGGGCCAAGGTGCTCGCCCGCGCCGCCGCGCAATCGGACAAGATCAGGATCGTCTCCGCGACCAGCCGCTCGGAGGACAAGCGCGCGGCATTCGCCGCCGAGTTCGGCGTCGCCCCCGTCGCCGACCTCAAGGCCCTGCTCGCCGACGACCGGATCCGGGGCGTGATCCTCACCGTCCCCAACGAGCAGCACTGGCCGCTCGCGCGCCAGGTCGCCGCCGCCGGCAAGCACGTGTATACGGAGAAGCCGATCGCCAACACGCTCGAGGACGGTCTGCAGATGGCGGACCTCGAGCGCGAGCACGGCATCACCGTGACAGTCGGCCACAGCGCGCGCCTGATGGCCGGGATCCGCGCGATCCGCGCGAAGATCGAGTCGGGCGAGCTGGTCCGCGTCGCCGTCATCGAGGCGAACTTCTCCAACGAGCGCGCGCTCGAGCTGACGCCCAAGACCTGGCGCTGGTACAAGGACAAGGCGCCCGGCGGCCCGCTGTCGCAGCTCGCCATCCACCACTTCGACGTGCTGCACTACCTCGGCGGCGAGATGACCGAGGTGAGCTCGACCGCGTCCAAGCTCTCGCCCGTCGGCGCCGAGGTCGACGACCAGTCGATGACGACGGTGCGCTTCGCCGACGGCAAGATCGGCTACGTCGGCTCGTGCTGGACCTCCCCAGGCGTGTTCGCGCTGCGCGTGTTCAGCTCGAAGGGCCTGATGCACTACGAGATCGACTTCGGCACCTGGGACACGCCGCATCTCCTGCACAAGAGCGCGACGCTCTACATCCAGCGCGGCAAGGACGGCTACGCCCGGCGCGAGGTCCTCGCGGTCCCCGAGAGCGACATGTTCCGCACCGAGCTCGAGATGTTCGCCGAGAGCTGCCGCACCGGGCGCTCGGGCGAGCTCACGGCGCACAACGGCAACGTCGCGCTCGCCGCGGTCTACGCGGCGCTGCGCTCGATCGAGCGCAGGGGCCAGGCGGTCACGCTGGCCGAGGTCGTCGACGAGACGCGCGCCAGGATCGCGGGCCGCGCGCAGCGCGCCGCCTGAAAAAGGAACCGGCATGAATCCGCCCAGCCGCTACTTCCAGGAGCTGACCCAGCCCGAGATCGCCGCGCAGTTCCGCCGCAATCCGCTCGTGATCCTGCCGGCGGGCAGCGTCGAGCAGCACGGCCCGCATCTGCCGACGGGCACCGACATCTTCGCCTCCAACGTGATCGGCCACGCGGTGGCCGAGCGCATGGACGGCGTGGTGCTCCCCGGCGGCCCGCTCGGCGTGACGCCGATGCACATGCCGTTCGAGGGAACGATCACGCTGACGCCCGAGACCTACATGCGCGTGGTCGTCGAGACCTGCGCGGCCACGGCGAAGCACGGCGCGAAGTATCTCCTCATCCTGAACTGGCACGAGGGCAACATCCCGTCGCTCGCGATCGCGGCCGAGTCGCTGCACCGCGAGCACGGCATGACGGTGCTGACCGTGCAGGCTTGCTACGTCGCGGCCGATCTCTACGGCAAGGACTGCGGCGGGCTCACCCACGGCGGCGAGATCGAGGCGCTCGCGGTGCTCGCCTGCCGGCCCGACCTCGTGCACCTCGACCGCATCGACTATTCGTCGGACCATTCGCACGGCCGCAAGTGGGACAAGCTGCGGCGCACGCGCAGCTTCCAGCCGGTGCTGCGCGACATCCGCACCATCGCGCCGACGGGCTGGTACGGCGCGCCCGAGCACGCCACCGTCGACAAGGGCGTGAAGATGCTCGCCGACATCGCCGATGCCATCGCGAAGGAAGCCCGGGAGCTTTTCCGCATGCTCGACGAGGCGCAGGGCGGCACGGCCGAGGTCAAGCACCTCAAGGTCGCGCTCTGATGGCGCGCGTCGTCAAGCCCGCACAGGCGCGCGAGCTCGGACTCCCCGGGCGCCGCTCGCTCGAGATCGTGTCGGGCGCGAGCGGCTCGCACGCCGTGACGCTGCGGCGCGTCGAGATCGCAGTGCCGCAGCCGGGTGACAAGCCGCGGGGACGGCATTTCCACGCCGACACCGAGGAGTGCATCTACGTGCTCTCGGGACAGGGGCGCACCGAATCCGACAGCGGAGACCACGAGCTGCGCGCCGGCGACACGATCCTGATTCCCGCGGGCGAGACGCACGTGACCCGCAACACGGGCGGCGAGCCGCTCGTGCTGCTCTGCTTCTTTCCGACTGCGCGCGTCGTCAACCGCGACCTCGGGAAGTGACGCACGCCGTCCTCTGCCTTCGGCCGCGCGCCGACTTCGAGCGCGTCGACGCGCTTCCCCCCGCGTCGCTCGCCGTCTCGTACGCCAGGCCCGACGACCCGCAGCTCTCCGTCATGATCGCGCGCTCGCGCGCGCTCGTGATCCCAGCCTTGGGCGCGAAGCTGGCGGCGCCGCTGTTCGAGGGTGCGCGCCTCGCCCTGGTGCAGGTGACGGGCGCGGGCTTCGACCGCCTCGACGCGGCGGCGATGAAGCGCCTCGGGATCCCCGTGGCCAACGTCCCGGGCGGCAGCAACGCCGCGCTCGCCGAGTACGCGGTCACGGCGGCGTCGCTGCTGCTGCGGCGCTTCGCGTGGGCCGACGCCGAAGTCCGGGCCGGCAACTACGCCGCCTTCCGCGCGCGCATGCTCGCCGACAACCTCTCGGGCATCGAGGGCCTTACCGTGGGGCTGATCGGCCTCGGCACGATCGGGACGGCGGTCGCAAGGGCGTTCGAGCGCTCCGGGTGCACGATCGTCTACTTCGATCCCGCGCCGCGCGAGGCGCCGGGCGCGCGCCGCGTCGGCCTCGACGAGCTGCTCGCGGTCTCGGACGTCGTCAGCGTTCACGTCCCGTTGCTGCCCGAGACCACCGGGCTGATCGGCGAGCGCGAGCTCGCCGCGATGAAGCCGGGCGCCGTTCTGGTCCAGGCCTCGCGCGGCGGCGTGGTGGACGAGGCCGCGCTCGCGCGCGCGCTCGAGTCGGGGCGCCTCGGCGGCGCCGCGGTCGACGTCTACTCGAGCGAGCCGCCCGCTCCCGATCACCCGCTGCTCGCGCTCCGGGGCGATGCGGCGAGAAGGCTGCTGCTGACGCCGCACGTCGCCGGCGTCACGCGTCAATCCTCGGCGCTCCTGTTCCGGAGCGCCTGGGCCAACGTCGAGCGGGTGCTCGTCAAGGGCGAACCGCCGCATCATCGCGTCTACTGACGCGTCTTTTGAGAGGAGACCCGAAATGAGACTCGCATCGAAGTGCGTCCGACTCCTGCTGCTCGCGCTCGTCGCGCAGACGGCGCTCGCGCAGAGCGACTACCCGCGCCGCCCGATCAAGATGATCCTGCCCAACGCGCCGGGCAGCTCCAACGACACGCTCTCGCGCGTGCTCGGCGCGCGCATGGGGGACGTCATCGGCCAGCAGATCGTGATCGAGAACCAGGCGGGCGCGAGCGGCCTGATCGGCATGGAGTCGACCCGGAACTCGGCGCCCGACGGCTACACCATCGCGTCGGCGTCGCCCTCGGGCATGACCATCGCGCCGAACCTCAGGAAGAGCCTGCCGTACGACCCGCTCAAGGACTTCGAGTTCGTCTCGATGTTCGCGGTGCTCCCGAACATGCTCGTGGTGACGCCGTCGCTGCCGGTGAAGAGCACGAAGGAGCTGATCGACTGGTGCAAGTCGCATCCCGGCCAGGTCAACATGGCCTCCGCGGGCCCGGGCTCGCAGAGCCACCTCGCCGGCGCGATGATGCAGGTGATGGGCCACTTCGAGTCCGTGCACGTGCCGTACAAAGGCGGCGGCGCGTCGGTGCTCTCGGTCATGACGGGCGAGTCGCAGTGGACGATCACGCCCGCGTCGGCCGCAATCGGCCACGTGAGGAGCGGCAAGCTGCGCGCGCTCGCGCAGAGCCTGCCGCAGCGCACGCCGCTGCTCCCGGGTCTGCCGCCGGTGGCCGAGACCATCCCCGGCTTCAGCTACAGCGCCTGGAACGGCCTGGTCACGCCGAAGGGCACGCCTCGCCCGGTGATCGACAAGCTGCGCGCGGCGCTGGTGAAGACGCTGGAGCTGCCCGAGGTGAAGGCCGCGATCGAGAAGCAGGGCGCCGAGATCATGACCGACACGCCCGAGGAGTTCCGCAAGCTCGTCGAGGACGAAATCCGCGAAACCGGGAAGGTGGTGAAGGCCGCCGGCCTCAAGATCCAGTGACGCCCGGCGTCACTGCGGCGTGAAGCCGATGTCGCGGACGAGCTTGCCGTACTTGGCGTAGTCGCTGCGGATCACGTTCGCGAAGTACTCGGGCGACTCGGCGACGACGATGAGGCCGGCGCTCACGAGCTTGTCGCTCACGTCGGGCAGCTGCATCGCGCGGTTGATCTCGGCGTTCAGCCTGGCGATGATCGCGCGCGGGGTCGCCGCGGGCGCGACGTAGCCGAACCAGCCGCCCGACTCGTAGCCCGGCACCGCCTCGGCCGCGGCCTGCGTGTCGGGCCAGAGCGGGACGCGCTTCCGGTTGGTGATCGCGAGCAGCCGCAGGCGCCCCGACTTCACGTGCGGCGTGAGCCCCGTGATGCCGTCGATCCCGACCTGCACCTGGCCGCCGATGACGTCGGTCGCGATCGCGGCCGATCCCGTGTACGGCACGTGCGTGAACGTGAAGCCGCCGAGAAGGCGCAGGTGCTCGAACGCGAGGTGCGGGAAGCCGCCCTCGCCGTTCGTCGCGACGGTGAGCTTGCCCGGGTTCGCCTTCGCGTACGCAATCATGCCGGCGATGTCCCGGAACGGCGCCTGCGGGTTGGCGACGATCGCGAGGTAATTGGTCGTCGACACCGCGATGGGCGCGAAGTCCTTGAGCGGGTCGTAGGGAATGTTCCGGCTCGTGTGCGGCAGCACCACCATGTTACCGCCCTGGCCGGCGCCGACCGTGTAGCCGTCGGCGGGCGCCTTGGCGACGAGATCCAGCCCCAGCATCCCGCTCGCGCCGGGACGGTTCTCGACCAGGATCTGCTGGCCGAGCCGCTCGCTCATCTTCGGGCCGATGAGGCGCGACATGATGTCCATGGTGTTGCCGGGCGGGAACGGCACGATGATCTTGATCGGCCGCGACGGATAGGCCGCGGGCGCTTGCGCCGCCGCCGCCCCGGCGAGGATCAACGCGATCAGTCCCAGCCCCACGACTCGCAGCGGCGACGGCTTCATGGCGGTCCTCCTCCGATTGGCCTGCGCGTCATTCTACGGACGCGCGCGATCCGCGTCATTTCGGGACCTATCTCGGGCCCGATTGACTTGGGTCAAAGGCGCCGGGCCGGTCCGTTATAGAAATCGTCCACGTCCCGTAGAACCGCGGCCGGACTCCACGGACCGGGGCGCCAGGAGGAGTCACATGCCGATGAACGCAGCGGAGTCTCTGCTTTCGGCGGGAGACGACGCGCGCACCGCGCTCGAGTGCGGCAACGCGCGCGTTTCCTATCGGGATCTGAGGAACGCGGTGGCGCGCGCGGCCGCCGGCTGGCGCCGTCTCGGCCTCGAGACCGGGGACCGGGTGCTGATCTTCGCGCCCGACAGCATCGACTGGGTCATCGCCTACCTGGGCGCCATGTGGGCGGGCGGCGTCGCCGTCGGCCTGAACTCGCGCCTCTTCGACAAGGACCTGGGCGTCGTGCTCGACGACAGCGGCGCGCGCTTCATCGTCTGCGACGAGGCCGGGCTGAAGACGCTCGCGCGCCTCGGGCGCGCCGAAGGCAGCAGCCCGCGCATCGTCACCATCGCCGAGGCGCGCGCGATCCGCGACGCCGTGCCCGTGCGCTCGCCCGAGCAGCTTTCCGACGACTCGCCCGCCTTCTGGATCTACACCTCGGGCACCACCGGCGTCCCGAAGGGCGTGATGCACGCGCAGCGTGCGGTCGTCGAGACCGCCAACTTCGCGAGCACGATTCTCGGCGTCGGCTCCGACGCGCGCCTGTACGCGACGTCGAAGCTGTTCTTCGCTTACGCGCTCGGCAACGCGCTGTTCGCCGGGCTGCGGCTCGGCGCGACCGTGATTCTCGACCCCGAGTGGCCCACCGCGGAGCGCACCGCGCGCATCGTCGAGCGCTACGCGCCCACGGTCATGTTCTCGGTGCCGACCCTGTACTCCAAGCTCCTGCAGGCCGGGCTCGCGCCGGGGCTCTCCGCGGCCGGCGTGCGGCATTTCGTGTCCGCGGGCGAAGCTTTCCCGCCGTCGCTGCGCGATTCGTGGCGGCAGGCGACCGGCGTGTCGCCGGTCTCGGGCTTCGGCGCCTCCGAGACCATCGTCCTCATCCTCTACTGCACCGCCGACGAGACGCTGCTCACGCAATCGCCCGACTGCGACCTGCGGCCGCGCGACAGCGACGACCACAGCGTCGGCGCCCCGGGACGGATCTGGGTGCGCCACCCGTCGGTCGCGCTCGGCTACTGGAAGCGCCCGCAGGCGCAGGCCGACAGCTTCGAGGCGGGCTGGTTCTCGCCGGGCGACCTGTTCCGGCCCGCGAGCTCGACCTCCTGGGAGTTCTGCGGACGCGACGACGACATGCTGAAGATCTCGGGCCAGTGGGTGAGCGTGATCGAGATCGAGCAGGCGCTCGTCGCCGCGTGCGCGGGCACCGTGCAGCAGCTCGCCGCGGTCGGCTACACCGGGGCCGACGGCCTCGGGGCCATCGCGCTGTTCGCCGTGGCGGCACCCGGCCACGAGGCCGAGGCGCGCGCGCGAATCGATGCCGGGATCGCGGCGCTGCCCAAGATCAAGCGGCCGCGTCTGGTGAAATGGCTCGACGAGCTGCCGGTGACCGCCACCGGCAAGCTGCAACGGCGCAAGCTCAGGGAGACCCACCTGCCGGCGGCGCCGGCCGTCGCGCCCGAAGTGCTCGCGAAGGTGACCTCGTGAACGACCGCCTGCAGCCGTCGCTCGCCCCGGCCGCCGGCGCGCGGCCCGCGCCGGTCCGCGACCTGCGCGACTGGCTCGAGCGCGTCGACGCGATGGGCGAGCTGGTGCGCGTGCAGCACCCGGTGAGCCGCGACGAGGAGATGAGCGCGATCGGCTACCTGCTCGCCAAGCAGGATCCCTCGCCCGCCGTGCTGTTCGAGTGCGCGAGCGGGTTCGAGAAGAGCCCGATCGGCGCGCGGCTGCTGTGGAACATCATCGGCCCGAGCCGGCGCCGCACCGCGCTCACGCTGGAGGAGCCGGTCGACACGCCCGCGGTCGAGCTGATCCGCCGCGTGAAGGACAAGCTCAAGCGCCGCATCCCGCCGCTCGAGGTGTCGCCGCACGGCGCGCCTGTATACGAGCATACCGTCACCGGGCGCGACATCGACCTCGAATCGCTGCCGATCCCGCGCCACTGGCCGCTCGACGGTGGCCGCTACGCGGGCACCGCGGACGCGGTGATCACGCGCGATCCCGACAGCGGCTATCTCAACGTCGGCACCTACCGCATGATGCTGCAGGGGAAGTCCGAGGTCGGGCTCTATCTGTCGCCGGGCAAGGACGCGCGGCTGCACATCACGCGCGCGTGGCAGAAGGGCGAGCCGATCCAGGTCGCCGCGGCCTGGGGCATCGATCCGCTGTTCATGCTGGTCGGCTCGCAGACCTTCCCGAAGAACGTGTCCGAGTACGAGTTCGCGGGCGGCATCAAGGGCGAGGCCGTGCGCGTGGTGCGCGGCACGACCACCGACCTGCTGGTGCCCGCGGACGCGGAGCTCGTGATCGAAGGCATCATCCGGCCGAACTCGGTGCGCGCCGAAGGGCCGTTCGGCGAGTTCCCGGGCTACTACGGGCGCCCCGAGGCGGGCGCGCCGCTGGTCGAGGTGACGGCGGTCCATTACCGCTCGAGCCCGATCCTCACCAATGCGCTGATGGCCGACTACCCGTCGTGCGAGCAGAGCGGCTTCTTCTCGATCATCCGCTCGGCGAAGATCTGGGACGACCTCGACAAGCTCGGCGTCCCGGGCATCGCGGGCGTGTACTCGCACCCGGCGGCCGCGGGCGGCTTCGGCATGACCGTGGTGAGCCTGGAGCAGCGCCACGCCGGGCATGCCGCGCAGGTACTCGCGCTCGCCGCGCAGGTGCCTGGCGGCGCCTACTACACGAAGTGGATCATCGCCGTCGACGAGGACATCGACCCGACCGACATGGACCAGGTGATCTGGGCGATGGCGAGCCGCTGCAATCCGGTCGACGACATCGACATCCTGCGCAACACCTGGAGCACCTGGCTCGATCCGACGCAGAACCCGCCCGAGAACCGGCCCTACGGCTCGAAGGCGCTGATCAACGCCTGCAAGGATCACCGTCACCTTCCCGAGTTCTCGAAGCGCACCGCGCTCCGCAAGAGCACCTACGAGCGCATCGCCGCGCGCTGGAAGGAGCTCGGGCTCCCGGGCACGGCGCCCTCGGTGCGCGCATTCGAGCAGGACAGCGCCGTCGTCTACCACGAGACGGGCAGCTTCGAGCCGCACCGCGCGAAGGCGGCGCCATGATCGCCATCGAGCGCGCGGGACGCGTGCTCGTCGCGACGCTGTCGCGGCCGCCCGTGAACGCCCTCGACGCCGCGCTCGTGCGGCGCCTCGGGGAAGTGCTCGACGAGGCGGTCGGCGACGGCTTTTCGGTGCTGCACTTCCGCAGCGACCAGAAGACCTTCTGCGCGGGCGCCGACCTCGCGCTGATGCGCTCGTGCTTCGCGCGCGAGGACGGCGCCGACGCCATGCTCGAGGTCGTGATCCAGATGCAGCGCGTCTACGCGCGCATCGAGGCGGCGCCGGTGGTGAGCATCGCCGAGATCGGCGGCGCCGCGCTGGGCGGCGGGCTCGAGCTCGCCCTCGCCTGCGACCTCCGGATCGCCGCGACCGACGCCCCGCTCGGACTGCCCGAGGCGCAGCTCGGCCTGGTCCCCGGCGCGGGCGGCACGCAGCGGCTGACGCGCGCGTGCGGGCCGGCCGCGGCGAAGCGGCTGATCCTCGGCGCCGAGGTGATCGACGGCGCGGAAGCGCAGCGCCTGGGCGTCGTGCAATGGTGCGCGCGGCGCAACGATCTCGCCGACAAGGCGCGCTCGGTCGCGCAGAACATCGCGGCGCTGCCGCGCGCCGCGCTCGCCGCGGCGAAGCACTGCATCTCGGCGTACGGGCATCCCACCCGCAACGGCTTCGTCGAGGAGCTCGCCGGCACGCGCGCGCTCTACGGCGACCCCGAGACCCGCCGCAAGGTGACCGATTTTCTGAACCGCTCGAAGAGCGAGAACCGTGTGAAGGAGACGTCATGAAGTTCCAGGACAAGATCGCCGTCGTGACCGGCGGCGCGTCGGGCATCGGCCAGGCAACGGCCGAGGCGCTCGCCGAAGAAGGCGCGACCGTCTGCATCGGCGACGTCGCGCGCGACCGGGGCGAGGCGGCCGCGGCCGCGATCCGCAAGAACGGCCGCAAGGCCGAGTACTTCTACCTCGACCTGACGAACGCCGATTCCATCAACGCCTTCAAGGACGCCGTGCTGAAGAAGTTCGGCCGCGTCGACATCCTCGTGAACGGCGCCGGCTGGGGCAAGACATCGCCCTTCGTCGAAGGCGACGACGCTTTCTGGGAGAAGGTGATCAACCTCAACTTCGTGGGCCCCATGCGCCTCACCAAGGCGCTGCTGCCGCAGATGATGGAGCGCAAGTCGGGCCGCATCGTCTCGATCTCGAGCGACGCCGGCCGCGTGGGGAGCCTCGGCGAGACCGTGTACTCGGGCGCGAAGGCGGGCCTGATCGGATTCACCAAGGGCCTCGCGCGCGAGGGTGCGCGCTACAACGTCACCGCGAACTGCGTCTGCCCTGGGCCGACCGATACCCCGCTGCTCGCCGCGGTGCCCGAGAAGTACCGCGAGGCCTTCATCAAGGCGATCCCGATGCGCCGCTTCGGCAAGCCCCAGGAGGTCGCCGCGGCGGTCGCGTATTTCGCGGCGCCCGAGGCCGAGTACGTCACCGGTCAGGTCCTGTCGGTGAGCGGCGGTCTGACGATGGTCGGCTGAGGAGAACGACATGCAAGGACGTGTGACGAACAAGGGGCTCGGCGGCTACCAGGCCGAGCACTTCAGCTATGCGGTCGCGAGCAGGGTCGCGACCATCACGCTCAACCGCCCCGAGCGCAAGAACCCGCTCACGCTCGAGTCCTACGCCGAGCTGCGCGACCTGTTCCGCCGGATGGTGTACGCCGACGACGTCAAGGCGGTCGTGATCACCGGCGCCGGCGGCAACTTCTGCTCGGGCGGCGACGTGCACGACATCATCGGCAAGCTGGTGAAGATGGAGATGCCCGACCTGCTCAAGTTCACGCGCATGACGGGCGACCTCGTGAAAGCGATGCGCGCCTGCCCGCAGCCCATCGTCGCCGCGATCGACGGCGTGTGCACGGGCGCGGGCGCGATGATCGCGTGCGCCTCCGACCTTCGCTACGCCACCGCGCGCTCCAAGCTCGCGTTCCTGTTCGTGCGCGTCGGCCTCGCCGGCGCCGACATGGGCGCCTGCACGCTGCTGCCGCGCATCGTCGGGCTCTCGCGCGCGGCCGACCTCTTGTATACGGGGCGGGTCGTGGGCGGCGAGGAGGCCGAGCGCTTCGGCTTCCACAACCGGCTGGTCGAGCCCGAGAAGCTGCTCGAGGAGGCAACGGCGATGGCCGTGAGCCTCGCCGACGGCCCGACCTTCGGCCACGCCATGACCAAGACCATGCTGTACCAGGAATGGAGCCACGGTCTCGACGAGTGCATCGAGGCCGAGGCCCAGGCGCAGGCGATCTGCATGAAGACGCGCGACTTCGAGCGCGCCTACAACGCCTTCGCCGCCAAGCAGAAGCCCGTGTTCGAGGGCAACTGATGGCGATGCCGGAACACCTGGGGTGGCCGTTCTTCGACGACGGCCACCGCGCGCTCGCTCGCGAGTTCGAGCACTGGGCGGCCGACGCATTGCCGGCGCTCGTCGGCGGCGACGACGAGCGCTCCGAGGCAATCTACGCCTGCGTCGGGCGGCTGGTGGCCGAGCTCGGGAAGGCCGGCTTGCTGCGCGCCTGCGTCCCCGCCGCCTATGGCGGATTGCGCGACAAGGTCGACGTCCGCAGCCTGTGCATTGCGCGCGAGACCCTGGCGCGCGCCTCCGGACTCGCCGACTTCGCGCTCGCGATGCAGGGGCTGGGCAGCGTCCCGATCACGCTCCACGGCAGCGAGGCGCAGAAGCGCGCGTTCCTGCCGCGGGTCGCATCAGGGCGCGCGATCGCCGCGTTCGCGCTGTCCGAATTCGACGCCGGGTCCGACGTCGCCGCAATGACGACCACCGCGGTGCGCGATGGCGACGGCTGGCGCCTCGACGGCGTCAAGACCTGGATCTCGAACGGCGGGCTCGCCGATCACTATGTCGTGTTCGCGCGCTCGGGCGAGGCCCCGGGCGCGAAAGGCATCTCCGCTTTCATCGTCGACGCCGACGCGCACGGCCTCGACGCTTCGCGGCGCATCGACGTGATCGCCCCGCACCCGCTCGCGACCGTGCGCCTCGACGGCTGCCGCATCGCGGGCGACCGGCTGCTCGGCCGGCCGGGCGAGGGATTCAGGATCGCGATGGCGACGCTCGACGTGTTTCGCTCGACGGTCGGCGCGGCGGCGCTGGGCTTCGCGCGGCGCGCCATGGACGAGGCCGTGTCCCGCGCGAAGGATCGCCGCCTCTTCGGCCGGACGCTCGCGGAGTTCCAGCTGACCCAGGCGAAGGCCGGCGACATGGCGACCGCGATCGACGCCTCCGCCCTGCTCGTCTACCGCGCCGCCTGGACCAAGGACGTGCTCGGCACGCGCGTGACGCGCGAGGCCTCGATGGCGAAGCTGTACGCGACCGAGTCCGCGCAGCAGGTGATCGACTCGGCGCTGCAGCTCTTCGGCGGCCTCGGCGTCGTGCGTGGCGTGACCGTCGAGCGCCTCTACCGCGAGATCCGCGCGCTGCGGATCTATGAAGGCGCGAGCGAGGTGCTGAAGCTGATCGTCGGCGCGAAGGCGCTCGAGGCCGCGGCGACGGCGCCCCAGACGCCGCCCGTCCCCGAAGCCGCGGCGGCGACCGCGACCTGAGCGAGCAACCCAGGAGGAGCCATGAAGCGGATCGAAGTCGTCGTTCCCGTCCTCGTCGCCGCGCTCGCCGCGGGCGCGGCCTTCGCGCAGGAGCCGATCAAGGTGGGCATGCTCGCCGAGATGAGCGGGCCTTTCGCCGACATCGGCCGCCAGATCGTGAACGGCGCCCGCGCCTACGTGAAGGCGCACGGCGACACGGTGGCCGGCCGGCGCGTCGAGATCATCGTCAAGGACACGACCGGGATGGCGCCCGAGATCGCGAAGCGCCAGGCGCAGGAGCTCATCGTCAACGACAAGGTCGATTTCCTCGCCGGCTTCGGGCTCACGCCCAACGCGCTCGCGGTCGCGCCCCTCGCGACCGAGGCGAAGAAGCCGATGATCGTCATGAACGCCGCGACCTCGATCATCACCACGCGCTCGCCGTACATCGTGCGCGTGTCCATGACGCTGCCGCAGGTGACCGCGCCGCTCGCGACCTGGGCCGCGAGGAACGGCATCCGCGAGGTCTACACCCTCGTCTCCGACTACGGCCCGGGAATCGACGCCGAGACGCAGTTCAGGAAGACCTTCACCGAGGCGGGCGGCAAGATCGTCGGCGGCGTGCGCACGCCGCCGAACAATCCCGAGTTCGCGCCGTACCTGCAGCGCATCAAGGACGCGCGCCCGCAGGCCGTCTTCATCTTCCTGCCGCAGGGCGCGCAGCCGGTCGCCGTGATGAAGGGATTCGCCGAGCGCGAGCTCGACAAGGCGGGGATCCGCCTGATCGCCACCGGCGACGTCACCGAGGACAGCCTGATCGAGACCATGGGGGACGCGCCGCTGGGCGTCGTCACCACGCACCAGTACTCGGTCGCGCACGCGAGCGCGCAGAACCGCGCCTTCGTGAAGGCGTACGCCGAGATCGACGCGCGCAGCCGTCCGAACTTCATGGCGGTCGGCGCCTGGGACGGCATGGCGGCGATCTACGAGACCGCGCGGCGCCTGAACGGGAAGATCGACGGCGACCGCGCGATCGCGGCGCTGAAAGGCATGAGGATCGACAGCCCGCGCGGGCCGATCTCGATCGACCCGGAGACGCGCGACGTGGTGCAGACCATCTACATCCGCCGGGTGGAGAAGCTGAAGGACGGCAAGCTCTATAACGTCGAGTTCGACCAGATCGACAACGTCAAGGATCCGGGGAAGTGACCCGGCAAGAGGAGAAGACCATGTTCAAGTCGCTGCTGGGAGCATTGACCGCTTCGCTGGCGCTCGTCGCACCCGCCCAGGCGCAGGAGCCGATCAAGATCGGCATGGTGCTCGAGATGAGCGGCGCCTTCGCCGATTTCGGCATGCAGATGACGAACGGCGCGCGCGCGTACATGAAGGCGCACGGCGACACCGTCGCCGGCCGCAAGGTGGTGCTGATCGTGAAGGACACGACCGGCGCGCCCGACGTCGCGCGCCGCGTGGCGCAGGAGCTGCTGACCAACGACAAGGTCGACTTTCTCGCGGGGTTCGGGCTCACGCCGAGCGCGCTCTCGGTGGCGCAGCTCGCGACCGAGGCGAAGAAGCCGATGATCGTCATGAACGCGGCGACGTCGATCATCACCACGCGCTCGCCGTACATCGCGCGCGTCTCGTTCACGCTGCCGCAGGTGACCGCGCCGCTCGCGACCTGGGCGGTGAAGAACGGCGTCACCCGCGCGTACACGCTGGTCGCCGACTACGGCCCGGGCATCGACGCCG
>DATDMW010000404.1:0-4021 GCA_036518595.1 Burkholderiales bacterium | reverse complement strand
CGGCGGATCTGCAGCGCATCGGGCGCTTCGCGCGCGTGTCCGCGAGCGGCGACCGCGGCGAGCTGGCGGAGGTTCCGGAGGACGCACCCGCGTGGGCGCTCGCGACGTCGACGCGCGAAAACTGCCTGGGACAATCGTGTCCGCGCTATGCCGACTGCTTCGTCATGGCGGCCCGGCGGCGCGCGCTCGCGGCCGATCTTGTCGTCGTGAATCACCATCTGTTCTTCGCCGACGCGGCGCTGAAGGACGACGGGATGGCGGAGCTCCTGCCCGCGTGCAATACGGTGATCTTCGACGAGGCGCACCAGCTCCCGGAGACGGCGACGCTGTTCTTCGGCGAGACCGTCTCCAGCGCGCAGCTGCTCGAGCTCGCGCGCGACGCACGCCGTGAGGCGCTCGCCGGCGCTCCGGATGTGCCCGCGCTAGCGGAGCGGATCGCAGCCGTCGAAAAGGCGGCGCGCGATCTGAGGCTGTCGTTGCCGGCCGAAGGCGCCCGCTACGCCGCGCAAGCGCTCGACGCACGCCGCGAGTTCGCCGCTGCGCTTGACGGCGTGCACGAAGCGCTCGCCGCGCTCGGCGCGGGCCTCGAAGCCGTTGCCGAGCGCGCCGAAGGCATCGCGCGCTGCGCCGAGCGCGCCGGCGCGGCGCTCGACCTGCTGCTGCGCTGGCGCGAAGGCGACCGCGAGCGCCTGATCCGGTGGGTCGAGGCGTACGCGCACTCGCTCGCCCTCAACGCGACGCCGCTGTCGGTCGCGCTGCTCTTTCGCAGGCAGCTCGAGGGGCGGCCGCGCGCGTGGGTATTCGTGTCCGCGACCCTCGCGGTGGCGGGCGACTTCGGGCTCTATTGCGCGGAGATGGGGCTGGAGGACGCGGACACCGCGTGCTGGGACAGCCCGTTCGACTACGCGCGCAACGCGACGCTATACGTGCCGCAGGGGCTGCCCGACCCGAGCAGCCCCGAGCACACGCGCGCGGTGGTGCAGGCGGCGCTGCCCGTGCTGCGCGCCAGCCGCGGGCGAGCCTTCCTCCTGTTCACCACCCTGCGCGCGATGCGTCTCGCGCACGAGCTGCTGCGCGAGGCGTTCGCGCGCGAGGGACTCGCGTATCCGCTGCTGCTTCAGGGCGAAGGCTCGCGCAGCGAACTGCTGGAGCGCTTCCGGGGGCTGGGCGACGCGGTCCTCGTCGGCAGCGCGAGCTTCTGGGAAGGCGTCGACGTGCGCGGCGAGGCGCTGTCGCTCGTGGTCATCGACAAGCTGCCCTTCGCGCCGCCCGACGACCCGGTGCTCGCCGCGCGCCTCGCGGCTTTCGAGCGAGAAGGACGCAGCGCGTTCGCCGAATACCAGTTGCCGCGCGCGGCGATCGCGCTGAAGCAGGGAGCCGGGCGGCTGATTCGCGACGAAGCCGATCGCGGCGTGCTGATGATCTGCGACCCGCGCTTGTTCTCGAGAACCTACGGACGCCGGCTGCTCGCCAGCCTGCCGCCGATGCGACCGACGCGCGACGAAGCCGAGGCCGTCGCGTTCTTCTCCGGCTCCGCTACCAGACCTTCCACCACGGACCCGTGACGTCCTCGGAGGCGAAGTAGCGAGTCTTCGGGAAGTTCTGGCGCAGGACGCGAGCGGCGTCGCCGCTCAGCTGCTTCATGCCGAGCGCGTCGTATGCCTGCACCATGATGAACAGCGCTTCCTCGCACGCCGGCGACTCGGGGTAGTTCTGCAAAGCGTACTGGGCGCGGTTGATCGCGGCGACCCAGGCGCCGCGCTTCACGTAATAGCGCGCGACGAAGACCTCGTGCGACGCGAGCGCGTTCACGAGGTATTTCATGCGGGCCACCGCGTCCGGCGCGTACTTGCTTTCGGGATAGCGCTGCACCAGCTCGCGGAAGGCGTCGAACGCTTCGCGCGGCGCCTTCGGGTCGCGCTCGGCGGGATTCTGGTCGGAGATCTTCCCGAGGAAGCCCTGGTCCTCGTTGAAGTAGATCAGGCCTTTCAGGTAATACGCGTAGTCGACGTTGGCGTGATTGGGGTGCAGCTTGATGAAGCGGTCGATCGCGGCCACGCCAGACGCCTGCTCGCCCTGCTTGTAGTAGGCGTAGGCGATCTCGAGCTGCGCCTGCTGCGCGTAGCGTCCGTACGGATAGCGCGACTCGAGCTTTTCGTAGTATTTGATCGCCTGGTCGTAGTTGCCGCCGTCCAGCTCGTCCTTCGCTTCCTTGTACAGCCGGTTCGCGGGCCAGGTGTCGGCGGGATCCACCTTGTCGGGGAACAGCCCGCACCCGGCCAGCGCCAGCGCGAGGACGGAGCAGGCGGCTGCGGCTACACTACGTTTCATGCGTGACACGACGATGCGGCGGCCAGAATGAGCAACGAAAATCGGCCCGCCGATTATAGCCCGGGCTCGTTGCGCCGAGTGCCCGAATCGCTCGCGGGACTGCGCCTGGACCAGGCGCTCGCGCGCATGTTCCCCGAGCATTCGCGCAGCCGGCTACAGCACTGGCTGCGCGAGGGCCACATCCGACTGGATTCGCGCGCCGCGAAGCCGAAGCAGAAGATCTGGGGCGGCGAGCAGATCGAGATCGCGCCCCAGCCCGATCCCTCCGGGAGCACGCACCGGCCCGAGCGCATCCCGCTGGACGTCGTGCACGAGGACGACGCGGTGCTCGTGCTGAACAAGCCCGCCGGGCTGGTGATGCATCCGGGCAGCGGCAACTGGAAGGGCACGCTGCTCAACGCGCTGCTCGAATACGCGCCCGCGACTGCGGCCGTGCCGCGCGCGGGGATCGTGCACCGCCTCGACAAGGACACGAGCGGCCTGGTCGTGGTCGCCAAGACGCCCGAGGCGCAGACGAGCCTCGTGCGCCAGCTGCAGGCGCGCACGGTGCGCCGCGAGTATCTCGCGCTCGTGCACGGCGCCGTCAAGTCGGACGGCGAGATTTCGGGCGCGGTCGGGCGCCATCCGCGTGAGCGCACGCGCATGGCGGTCGTGCCCGGGGGCAAGCCGGCGCTTACGCGCTACCGGGTGGCCGCGCGCCTGGAGGGCGCCACGCTCCTGCATTGCAGCCTGGCGACGGGCCGCACGCACCAGATCCGCGTGCACATGCAATCCATCGGGCATCCGCTGGTCGGGGATCCCGTGTACCGCGACCGCCGGCGTTCGCGCGCGGATCCGCGCCTCGCCGCGTTTCCGAGACAGGCGTTGCACGCGGCGAGGCTCTCGTTCGTGCATCCCGTCTCGGCGAAACCCGTCAGCTTCGAGGCGCCGATGCCCGAGGATCTGCGCGCGCTGCTGGACGGGCTCGCGTGAGCGCGGCCTTCGATCCCGACTGGATCGTTCCCGACTGGCCTGCGCCCGGCGGCGTGCGTGCGCTCGTCACGACGCGCTCGGGCGGCGTCAGCGCCGGTCCCTACGCGACGCTCAACCTCGGCTCGCGAGTCGGCGACGATCCCGCGTGCGTGGCGCGCAACCGCGCCATCCTGCGCGCCGTCCTGCCGTCCGAGCCGCGCTGGATGAAGCAGGTGCATGGCACCCGCGCGCTCCGCGCCGACGCGGCCGCGCACGACGTCGAGGCCGACGCCGCGGTGGCCACTTCCGCGGGCGAGGTGTGCGCGGTGCTCGTCGCAGATTGCATGCCGGTGCTCCTTTGCGATGACGAGGGGAGCGTCGTCGCGGCGGCGCACGCCGGATGGCGCGGCCTGAGCGCGGGTGTCGTCGAGGCCGCCGTCGCCGCCATGCGCGTGCCGGCGCGCCGCGTGCTCGCATGGCTCGGGCCCGCTATCGGGCCGAGCGCGTACGAGGTGGGCGCCGACGTCCGCGAGGCGTTCGTCGGCCGCGACGCCGGGGCCGCCGCAGCATTCGCCCCGCGCGGCCAGGGCAAGTTCCTGGCCGATCTCGCGGCGCTTGCGCGCCGCCGGCTCTCGGCCTGCGGGGTCGGCCGCGTCTACGGCGGGAGCTGGTGCACGGCGAGCGATCCGCGCTTCTTCTCCTTTCGCCGCGACCGGATCACCGGCAGAATGGCGGCCTT
>DATDMW010000403.1:0-4461 GCA_036518595.1 Burkholderiales bacterium | reverse complement strand
ACGCGGGCCACCGGCCCGCGGCGGACGCCGCCGTCGTCGCGCTCGCGCGGCGCGCGGGCGGCGTGGTGCTCGGGAAGACGGTCACGACCGAGTTCGCGACCTTCCACCCGGGGCCGACGCGCAATCCGCACGATCTGGAGCACACGCCGGGCGGATCCTCGAGCGGATCGGCCGCGGCGGTCGCCGATCACATGGCGGCGCTCGCGTTCGGGACGCAGACCGCGGGATCGGTCATCCGGCCCGCGGCCTACTGCGGCGTCGTGGGCTACAAGCCCACGTACAACACGCTCCCGCGCGCCGGCTTCAAGAACGACGCGGACACGCTCGACACGGTCGGCGTGCTCGCGCGTACGGTCGAGGACGCGGCGCTGTTCGTATCGGCGCTCGCCGGCCGGCCCGAGCTGCGCGCGGCCGCCGCCGCCCCGGCCCGCGTCGGGCTGTGCCGCACGCATCAATGGGACCGGGCGCAGCCCGAAACCGTCGCCGCCATGGAGCGTGCGGCGGCGCGGATCGCCAAAGGCGCCCGCGTCGTCGAGGTCGCGCTGCCGCCGGCGTTCGCGGGGCTGCTCCGGGCGCAGCTCGCGGTCATGTGGTACGAGATCGCCCGCAACCTCGCCGACGAGTACACGCGCCACCCCGGGCAGCTGAGCGCGGCTCTGCGCGAGCGCTGCGACAAGGGCTATGCGATGAATACCGACGAATACAACGAGGCGATCTCGCTCGGCCGCGAATGCCGCGCGCGGCTCGCGGAGGCCTTCGGCGATTGCGACGTGCTGCTCGCGCCGTCGGCGCCGGGCGAGGCCCCGGCCGGGATGCCGACCGGAGACCCGGTGATGAACCAGGTGTGGACCTTCCTGCACACGCCCTGCGTCACCGTCCCCGCGGGCGCCGGCCCGAAAGGCCTACCCGTCGGCGTGCAGATCGTCGGCCGGATCGGCGACGATGCGAGGACGCTCGCCGCGGCTCAGTGGGTCCAGGGCTTGTTGGAGAAAGGTTAGAATACGCGGCTCCGGAGAGGTACCGAAGCGGTCATAACGGCGCTGACTCGAAATCAGATGGTCGGGTTTCCCGGCACGTGGGTTCGAATCCCACCCTCTCCGCCACTTCTTCTCATGCGTTCGTAGGCTCCAGCCGCACGTCCAGGATCGCGAGCCGCCCGTCGGCGATCGCCGCCAGGCCGCGCTCGAGCGCCGGGCGCACCTCGCGCGGATCCTCCACCCGCTCGCCGACGCCGCCGAACAGCGGCGCGAGGCCCGCGTAGTCGGGGCTCGGCGCGATCGACGTCCCGGCGAAGCGCCTGGACTTCACCGCCCACCCGTCCGGGAAATGCGTCGGCACGCCGCGTTTCTGCGAGAGGTAGCCGAAGTTGTTGAACACCACGATCAGGATCGGCAGCCCGTGCTCCTGCGACGCGCCGAGCGCCGAGAGCACCGGGTTGTAGTTGAACGAGCCGTCGCCGGTCAACAGCACCACCGGCTTGTCGCGCATCGCGACCTTCGCGCCGAGGGCCGTGCCGGTGCCGGTGCCGAGCCCGCCGTAGCAGCCCTCGAAGAACCGTCCCGGCCCGACGCGCGAAAGGTACCGGTGGAGCGGCCGCCGATGCGTGATGGTTTCGCTGACGACGATCGCGTCCCGGGGCAGCACCTCGTCGAGCTCCACGGCGACCCAGCGCGTGTCGATCGGCTTGCGGTCGCCGAGCGCGCGCGCCTCGTCGCGCTGGGCGCGGCGGCGCTCCTCGTGGCGCGCGCGCCAGCGCTCGATCGCCGCGTTGCGGGTTCCCGAGGGAACGCGCTGCGCGAGGCGCTGGCGCAGCAGCGCGAGCGCAGACTCGATCTCGCCGGCGCCGATCAGGTCGGCGCGCGCGCCCGCCATGACGAGATGACTCTGGAGCGGATCGCCCCCGAGCGCGATCACCTTCGTCCCGGGGCGGGGCAGCGCCGAGGGCGGATGCCAGGGAACGACCGTCTCGACCAGAAACACGCAATCGGAGTCGCGGACGTATTCCGCGACGAGATCGGTGCCGCCGGCTCCCGCGTACAGCGGGTGCGTGCGGGGGAAGTTGGCGTAGCTGATGTTCCACGTCTCCAGCACCGGCGCCGCGAGCAGCTCCGCGATCGCGGCGAGATGCTCGACGGCGCGCGGACGGCGCCCTAGCTCCTCGCTGACGATCACGGGCGCCTTGGCCTTCGACAGCTCCTCGGCGATGCGCTCGATGAGCTCGAGCGGAGCCTGAGCCGGCGGGACGTGCGCCACCGTCGTGCGCTCGCCGAGCTCCATCTGCTCGAACAGGAACTCCATGGGCACCGAGACGAACACGGGCCCTTGCGGCTCGGCGGCCGCGAGCTGGCACGCGCGCTCGATCACCCGCGGCAGCAGCGCCGCGGCGTTCGCGCCGTGGCTGAACTTCACGCAGCGCTCGACCAGCGCCGCGGGACCGCCGACGTCGGCGAGCAGCCGCAGCCACTGATGGCCCGGGTCGTGCCCTTCCGCCTCGCCGAACGCGATCGACTCGCCCGTGAGCACCACCATCGGCACGCGCTCGTGCAGCGCGCCGACCGTCGTGTGGATGACGACGGCGGGCAGCTTGCCGGTGATCTTCGCGTAGCCGCTCGCCATCGCGACCGCCGTCTCTTCGTGGCGCGTGGAGAGGTAATCCGGGACCTCGCCCGGGCCGTGCGGCGCGGCGAGCGCCTCGTACAGCGGCGACCACTCCGAGCCCGGCGACGCGAAGATGCGCTCGACGCCCGCGCGCCGCAGGATCCTCAGCAGCGCTTCAGCGCCGCTCTTCTTTTCTTTGTCCATCGCGTCACCCCGCCGGCTCGATCGCCTTCGCGCCGCCCATGTACGGCCACAGCGCCTCGGGCACGTCGACGCCGCCGTCCGCGCGTTGGTAGTTCTCCAGGATCGCGATCAGCGTACGGCCAACAGCGAGCCCTGATCCGTTCAGCGTGTGCACCGGCTCGGGCTTGCCCTTCTCGTTCCGAAAGCGCGCCTGCATGCGCCGCGCCTGGAACGCCTCGAAGTTGCTGCACGAGGAGATCTCGCGGTACGCCTTCTGGCCCGGGAGCCAGACCTCGAGGTCGTAGGTCTTCGCGGAGGAGAAGCCCATGTCGCCGGTGCACAGCGTGATCACGCGGTAAGGAAGCGAGAGCTTTTTCAGGATGGTCTCCGCGTGCCCGGTCAGCTGCTCATGGGCTTCATACGATTTCGATGGGTGCACGATCTGCACCAGTTCCACCTTGTCGAACTGGTGATTGCGGATCATGCCGCGCGTATCCTTGCCCGCGGCGCCGGCCTCCGAGCGAAAGCACGGCGAATGGCAGACATACTTGAGCGGCAGAGCCTCCAACGGCACGATCTCGTCGCGCACGAAGTTGGTGACGGGATATTCCGCCGTCGGGATCAGGTACAGATCGCGGGCCTCGACCTTGAACAGGTCGTCCTTGAACTTCGCGAGGCTGGTCACGCCGTCGGCGCAGGCGGCCGTCACCATGTAGGGCGTATAGACCTCGGTGTAGCCGTGCTCCGCCGTGTGCGCGTCGAGCATCAGCTGCGCGATCGCACGGTGCAGCCGCGCGACGGCGCCTTTCATCACGACGAAGCGCGCGCCCGCCAGCTTCGCCGCGGTGTCGAAATCGAGCCCGCCGAGGCCGGTGCCGATGTCGACGTGATCGCGCGGCTGGAAATCGAACTTGCGCGGCTCGCCCCATCGGCGCTGCTCGATCGCGTCCTCGGGACGGCCGCCGACCGGAACGCTTTCGTGCGGCAGGTTCGGGACGAGCGAGACGAATTCGCGCATCTTCTCCTGCACCGACGCGTTCTCCGACTCCATCTGCTTCAGCTTTTCCCCGAGCTCGGCGCCCTGGCGCATGAGCGCATTCGCCTGCGTCTCGTCCTTCTTCGCCTTCGCCTGGCCGACCTGCCTGGCGATCGCGTTGCGCTGCGATTGCAGCTGCTCGGTCTCGCTCTGGATCTTCCTGCGCCGCTCCTCCAGCGTCCTGAAGCCCGCGGTGTCGAGCGTGTATCCGCGCGTCGACAAGCGCTTCGCGACCGCGTCGATGTCGGTTCTCAGCAGCTGGATGTCGATCATCTCTTCTTCGCCGCTTCGTCGCGGCCGCGCAGCTCCGCCATCTTTTCCCTGATCCTCTGCTCGAGGCCGCGGTCGGTCGGCCGGTACCACTCGATTCGCGGCATGTCGTCGGGCAGGTAGTTCTCGCCCGCCGCGTACGCGCCCTCCTCGTCGTGCGCGTAGCGGTACTCGCGGCCGAAGCCGAGCTCCTTCATGAGCTTCGTCGGGGCGTTGCGGAGCTTCATGGGGACGGGCAACGCGCCGCGCTCCTGCACCAGCTTGCGCGCCGCCGCGTACGCGGTGAGCGCCGCGTTCGACTTGGGCGCGAGCGCCAGGTACACCGCCGCCTGGGTCATGGGGAGCACGCCCTCGGGCAGGCCGACGAGCTCCAC
>DATDMW010000402.1:0-4881 GCA_036518595.1 Burkholderiales bacterium | reverse complement strand
CGCGCCGCCGACGCGCTCGGCGAGCGAGGCGGGCGCCGTCTCCGGGCTGCCGTCCAGGAACCACGCCGGCGCGTGCTGGAACAGCGAAGACAGGAGCGCGAGCACGTCCTCCGAGGGCACGCGCTTTCCGCTCTCGATCATCGACAGGTACGAGACCGACGGGGCGCGCTTCGCGTCGAGCTGGATGCAGCGCGCCGACAGGTCCTCGAGCGTCAGGCCGTTGCGCTTGCGCAGCGCCCTGAGCTTGCTGCCGAGGAAATGGCTCTTCCGCGTGTGCAGCGTCATCGCGTCACCGGAAGCTTAGTGAAATTAACACTGTGAAATTTCTGGAGTCAAATTTACTGAATTCCAACGCTATCCTGCGCTCAGACGAATAACGATGTCCAGGCCCCGCGCGGGCCGAATGGAGGATGTGATGAAAGATATTCTCGTCCTGGGCGCTTCCTACGGCTCATTGATCGCGACCAAGCTCGCGCTCGCCGGAAACCGGGCGACGCTCGTCTGCACCCGTCCGACCGCCGATCTGATCAACCGCGAGGGGACGCTCGTGCGCTTCCCGGTGCGCGGGCGCGATGCGCCGCTCGAGGTCCGCTCGAGGGCGCTGCCCGGCGCGGTGCGCGCGCGCTCACCCGAGGACGCCGATCCCGCGGCCTTCGACCTGGTGGTGCTGGCGATGCAGGAGGCGCAGTACGGCGCGCCCGGCGTGCGCGCGCTGATGCGCCGGATCGCGCGCGAGCGCACGCCGTGCCTCGCGATCATGAACATGCCGCCGCTGCCGTACCTGGCGCGCATCCCCGGCCTCACGACCCACGGGCTCGAGACCTGCTACGCGGATCCCTCGGTGTGGGACGGCTTCGACCCCGCGCGGGTGACGCTCGCGAGCCCCGACGCGCAGGCGTTCCGTCCGCCGGAGCAGCCGAAGAACGTGCTGCAGGTCGGGCTGCCGACCAATTTCAAGGCCGCGCGCTTCGAGGAAGAGGGCCCGACCGCGCTGCTGCGCGAGCTCGAGGCGGGGATCGATGCCGCCCGGTACCCGGAAGGCGGCGAGGCGCTCGAGGTGCCCGTGAAGCTCAAGGTGCATGACTCGATCTTCGTGCCGCTCGCCAAGTGGCCGATGCTGATCGCCGGAAACTACCGCTGCGTCTGGCCCAACGAGATCATCCCGATCCGCGACGCGGTGCACGGCAACCTGGCCGAGGCGCGCCAGGTCTACGAATGGGTCTCGGCCCTGTGCGTGCGCATCGGCGCCGATCCTTCCGACCTGGTGCCGTTCGAGAAGTACGCGAAAGCGGCCGAGAGCCTCGGCAAGCCCTCGTCCGCGGCGCGCGCGCTCGCGGCCGGCGCCGAGCACATCGAGCGCGTCGACCGCCTCGTGGCGCGCATCGCGCGGCAGCAGGGCTTCTGGTCGGACGCGCTGCACGAGACCGTGACGCTCGTCGACCGCTGGATCGAGCGCAACCGCGCCGCTCGGGCGAAGCGAGCGGCGTAAAAGGGCTCGCGCCAGGCGCGCGGCTTAGGCTACACGGCCATCGCCGCGTTCAGCGCTTCCACCGCCTGGCGCAGGTCGTAGGGCTTGATCAAGGTGCGCACGCCGGGCACGCGCGGCGCGCGGCCGGAATAGCCGGTGGCCACGACGACCCCCGTGCGCGGGTGGCGGCGGCGGATCTGGTCGGCGAGGTCGATGCCGCTGACGGCGCCCGAGGTCACCACGTCGGTGAGGACCGCGTCGTAGCGCTCGCCGCCGCCGATGCGCACCAGCGCCTCGTCCGCGGTACGGGCGAAGTCGATCTCGAAGCCCGCCGCGCGCAGCCCCTCGGCGACGCTCTCGCGCACGCGCTCGTCGTCGTCCACGAGCAGCACGCGGCCCTTGCCCGAGAGCGCGGCGGTCTCGGGCGCGGGCGGCGCCGGGGGCTCGGCCGTGCGCGGCAGCAGGAGCTTGACCGTCGTGCCGCGGCCGGGACGGCGCTCGACCGTCAGCGCTCCGCCGTTCTGGCGGGCGAAGGCCGCCGCGTGGGCAGGGTCCTGCGTGTCCCGGCCGTTGTCCGATACGCTGATCGCGACGTATTCGCCGGCGGGAAGCGCGGCCCCGGCGGGCACGTTTTCGTTGCGCACGGCGAGGACGATGCGGCCGCCCGCGGGGAGCGCGTCGCGCGCGTTCGCAACGATCTCGATCAGCGCCACGTCGAGCTGCGCCGGGTCGACCGAGACCGCCCACAGCGCGGAGGGAAGATCGACGTCGAGGCGCACGTTCGCGGGCAGCGCGGCGGCGAGCAGCGGCCTGGCGTCGCGCAGCCGCGCCGGCGTGTCGAGCGTCTCGACGCGGACGTCCCGCTCGCGCCCGAACGCGGTGATCTGCTGCGAGAGCGCCGTGCCGGACGCCACCGCGCGCTCGCAGCGCTCGAGCAGTTCGGCGCGGTCGGCCGTGGCGCCGCCCTTGAGCGCGTGCAGCGTGGCGCCGATCGCCTGCAGCACGTTGTTGAAGCCGTTGGCGACGCTGCCGGTGAGCCGTCCGAGCGCCTCGAGCTTCTGCGCCTGGAGCAGGGCGCGCTGCGATTCCTCGAAGCTCGCCACCGCCTCCGCGACCTGGCCTTTCAGGTCGGCGGTGGTCCGCCGCAGCCGCTGGCTCGCATCGGCGAGGGCCTCGCCGACCGCGTCGAGCTCGAGCGTGCCCGAGCGCTGCGCCGCGACGGGCTCGTCGTGCCCGAGGCGCCGCGCCGCGTCGCGCAGCGACTCGACCGGCCGCGCGATCCGCCGCGCGACGAACAGGGCGGCCAGGAGCCCCAGGCCGAGCATCAGCAGGAAGCTCACGGCCAGAAGCGCGGTCGCCCGGTGCGCGGGCCCGTAGAGATCCTCCTCGGGGACCGACAGCAGGAACGTCCAGCCGGAAACCGGCGCGCGCGCCCAGAAGACGGTGCTCGGTACGCCGTCCAGGGAGACCCCTCTGTGAATGCCGCGGGGCGAGTCCGCAATCTTCTCGGCGAGCGCCAGGCCGACGGGCTTGCTCAGGAATTTCTCCGGCTCCTCGCTGCGCGCGACCACGGCGCCCCGGGCGTCGAGGATGGTGCCGAGCCACCGGGCGGGTAGCCGCTGCTGCATCAGCAGCTTCTGCATGTCGGCGGACTTCGACACCATGGCGAGCAGCCACCGGACCCTGCCGTCGCGCCTCACCGGGACCTGGAGGGCCCAGTTGTAGCCGGTCGTGATTGGAGCGGGGTACAGATCGGCGATGAAAGTGACGTCGTTGCCGTGCTGCGCGCGGAAGCGGCGCTCGATCTCCAGGTTGTGCGGCAGGCGGCCTGCGGGGATGCTGGTATTGACCAGCTGCTGGCCGTCGAGGCCCGACAGGATGAGATGGGTGCCGCTCGCTCGGTGCACTCCCATCGCGTATTTCTTGAACCGCTCGATGTGCCCGCTGGTCAGGCTCCGCTCCTCGGCCATCGTCCGCAGCACCGACTCCTGGCGCGCCATCTCGCGGTCGATCGCGAGCGCCAGCGCGCGCGCCGTCTCGCTCATGCTCGCGCGGTTGAAGTCCTGCTCTTCCTCGTAGATGTAGCCGAGCGCGATGGCGGAGCCCGCCAGGGCCGGCAGCAGCACCGCCGACACGAGCACCAGCAGGCGGGACCGGATGCGCACGGCGCCCCCGCCGGTGCTATTGCGGCACGACCCCGTCGCGGCCGACGTTGATGCGGCCGGTCTCGAGCGTGCCGTCGCTCTTCTTCGTGGCGGCGAGCACGGTGAAGCGGGCGCCCGGGCGCAGGTCGGAGTGTCCGCCGATCTCGTAGCGCACGATCGGCGTGCCCGGCGGGATGACGATCTTCTTCTCGCCGCCCTTGTACTTGACCGTCATGGTGCCGCCGTCGACGCCGGTGACGGTCGCGCCCGCCGCGGCGCCGTTGGTCATGGTGCTGTTCGGGACGGGAGCGTAGGGGCGGTGGCCTTCGCCCGTGCCGCGCATCTGCTCGGGGAAGATGTGGACCTCGAGCGCCTTCTGGGTGCCGTCGGCCTGCGGCATCGCGGCGCTGCCGAGGAAGGTGCCCTCCTTGATGTCGGCCATCGAGGCCTTGACCACGGCGACGATGCTGGCGTTGTCGGCGAGGGCGATTCGCTCCTCCTTGCCGTCGCTCGTCTTCACGGTGAGGACGTTGCCGTTCACCTTCTCGAGGGTGCCTTTGACGCGGACCGTCTGCGCCTGCGACGACGCGGCGGCGAAGACCAGGAGGGCGAGCGCCAGCCGGATGCTCTTCGTCATGATGTTCTCCCTGTTTCGTCCCATGACGGCGTCATCGGGGCGGGCGCCTAGTATAAGCCCGGCGCCCCGGGGCGGGGCCGGAAATCCCCTATTCGGCCCGGATATTGGCCGCCTTCGCGATGCGCGCGAAGCGCACCATCTCGCTCTTGATGAAGGCGGCGAACTCCTCGGGCGAGCTGGCGCGCACGTCGAGGCCCTGGGCGCCGAGCGTGCTCTTCACGTCCTCGCGCGCGAGGACCTTGCGCGTCTCGGCGTTGAGGCGCGACACGATCGGCTTCGGCGTCCCGGCGGGAACGAGCAGCCCGAACCAGGAGTTGATCTCGAAGCCGGGGAGGCCCGACTCCTGCAGCGTCGGCACGCCGGGGAGGCTCGGCGCGCGCTTGGCCGAGGTGACGGCGAGCGGCTTCACCTTGCCGGCCTTGATCTGCGAGCCGATGTCGGCGACGTTGGAGAACATCATCGACACCTCGTTCGCGAGCAGCGCCGTGATCCCGGGGCCCGAGCCCTTGTACGGGACGTGGACCATGTCGATGTGCGCCATGTTCTTGAGCAGCTCGGCGCAGAACTGGTGCGTGCTGCCGTTGCCGGCGGAGGCGTAGTTGAGCTTGCCGGGGCTCGACTTCACGAGCGCG
>DATDMW010000401.1:0-12577 GCA_036518595.1 Burkholderiales bacterium | reverse complement strand
GGGACAAGGGCCGGCGGCCTTTGGTGCCCGGCGCCCCGCCTGCGCTAAGATGCAGAACCGAAAAACAATTCTAATGGCGAGCCCGCATCATATCGTGATCGTCGGCGGCGGGGCGGGGGGCCTGGAGCTCGCCACCCGGCTGGGCGACCGCCTCGGGCGCCGCGGGCACGCCGCCGTGACCCTTGTCGACCGCTCGCCCACGCACCTGTGGAAGCCGCTCCTGCACGAGGTGGCGGCGGGCAGCCTCGACCGGCATGCCAACGAGCTCGACTACCTCGCCCAGGCGCGCTGGCACCATTTCACCTTCGCGCAGGGGGCGCTCGAGGGGCTCGATCGCTGGAAGCGCGAGCTCGCGGTCGCGCCCGTGCTGGACGAGGACGGCGCAGAGGTCATTCCCCGCAGGACGATCCGCTACGACACGCTGGTGATCGCGATCGGCAGCGTCTCGAACTCGTTCAACATCCCCGGGGTGGCGGAGCACGCCTTGCTGCTCGACTCGCCCGACCAGGCCGACCGGCTGCACCGGCGCGTCGTGAACGCCTGTCTCCAGGCCAACTATCGCGCCGGCGACCAGAAGGACGGGCGCCTGGACATGGTCATCGTCGGCGGCGGTGCCACGGGCGTCGAGCTCGCCGCCGAGCTGCGCAACACCACGCGCGTGCTCGCCGGCTACGGCCTCGAGCACATCGACCCCGACCGCTACGTGCGCCTGACGCTGGTCAACGCCGACCCGCGCATCCTCGCGGTGCTCCCGGAGCGCATTTCCGAGGCCACGACCGACGTATTGAAGTCCCTCGGCGTCGACGTGCGCAACGCCGCCCAGGTCACGGAGGTGACCGCCGACGCGGTGCGCACCAAGGGGGGCGACAGCTTCCGCGCCGACATCACGGTGTGGGCCGCGGGCATCAAGTGCGCCGAGGTGCTGAAGAACCTCGCCGACCTCGAGACCAACCGACTGAACCAGCTCGTGGTCAAGCCGACGCTGCAGACCACCCGCGACCCCGACGTTTTCGCGTTCGGCGACTGCGCCTCGTGCCCGTGGCCGGGGCACCCGGCGCCGGTGCCGCCGCGCGCGCAGGCGGCGCACCAGCAGGCCTCGCACCTGGTGCGCATGATGGAGCGGCGCCTGCGCGGGGAGGCGCTCCTGCCTTTCCGCTACCGCGACTTCGGCTCGCTGGTCTCGCTCGGGGAATATTCCACGGTCGGCACGCTGATGGGCTTCGTCTCGGGCAAGAGCCTGCGCGTCGAGGGCTGGTTCGCCCGGCTGATGTACATTTCGCTCTACAAGCTGCACCTGCTCGCCCTGCACGGCTTCGTCGGGGTCGCGCTCGACACGCTCGCGCGGGCGCTCAAGCGCAGCACCGAGCCGCAGGTCAAGCTGCACTGAAGAACGGATGAAAATGTTCTGGTCCCTCGCCCGCATCGGGCTCGCCGTCGTCGTCGGCGTGCCGATGTTCGTGTACCTGCTGCAGGAGAAGCTGCTGTTCTTCCCGCAGCCGCTCGGCAAGCCGATCAACGTCCCCAACGTCGAGGAGGTCAAGATCACGACGCCCGACGGCGTCACGCTGCAAGGATGGCTGGTGAAAGGCCACCATGCGCAGCCCGCGCCGCTCGTGATCTACTTCGGCGGCAATGCCGAGGAAGTGTCGTGGCTGGCCTCGGTCGCGGACCAGTTCGGCGGGTGGTCGCTGCTGCTCGTCAATTACCGCGGCTACGGCGGCAGCGAAGGCAGGCCCGGCGAGCGCGAGCTGTTCGCCGACGCGCTCGCGATCCACGACTGGGCGATCCGGCGCGCGGACATCCTGCCCGAGCGCGTGATCGCCATGGGGCGCAGCCTCGGGAGCGGCGTCGCGGTGCACCTCGCCGCCAGCCGTAACCTGAGGGGCGTGATCCTGGTGACGCCTTACGACAGCATCACCGAGATCGCGAAGCGCCACTATCCGTACCTCCCGGTCGGAATGCTGATCCGCCATCCGTTCGACTCGATCTCGCGCGTGGACAAGATCGACACGCCGCTCCTGTGCCTCGCGGCGGGCGAGGACCTCGTCGTGCCGCCCGAGCACGCGCGGCGCTTGTACGACGCCTGGCGCGGGCCGAAGACGTGGCGCGAGCTGGCGGGTGCCGGCCACGATTCGATCTCGGGGGAGCCCGAGTACTGGGAGGCGATCGGGACCTTCCTGAAGGACCGGCGCTAGCGCGCGTACAATGCTCGGCCGATGGGACTCTTCAGCGGAAAGCGGCCGGACAATCTCGGCGCCATCCGGGGCAGGCTGGCGCCCTGCAGGTCGACGCCCAACTGCGTCAGCAGCCAGGCCGACCTCGGCGACCCCACGCACTACATCGAGCCGCTGCGCTTCGTCGGCGAGCCCGCGCACGCCTGGGCCGCGCTGCAGGTGGTCGTCTCGGGCATGGAGCGCGCGCGCATCGTGGGGCGCGAGAACGCCTACCTGTACGCGGAGTTCACCAGCCGGCTGATGGGCTACGTCGACGACGTCGAGTTCCTGCTCGACGCGCCGGCGCGGCTGATCCACGTGCGCTCCGCTTCGCGGCTCGGGATCCGCGACTTCGGGGTGAACCGCGAGCGAATCGAGACGATCCGCGGGCGGCTCATGGCCGCCGGCGTCTGATGGCGCCCGGCCGAGCGGGCGTCGGCGCTGCGCTGCTCGGCGCCTTTCTCTTCGGCGCCAGCACGCCCGTCGCGAAGCTCCTGGTCGGGGAAATCGATCCGCTGCTGCTCGCGGGCCTGCTCTACGCCGGCTCGGGGATCGGGCTGACGCTCTGGCTGCTCGCGCGCCGTGTGCGCCCGGGCGCGTCCCGGATCGCGCTCCCGCGCGGCGACGTTCCGTGGCTCGCGGGCGCCGTGATTGCCGGCGGCGTCGCGGCGCCCGTGCTGCTCATGCTGGGCCTCGCCTCGACGGAGGCGTCGACGGCCGCGCTGCTACTCAATCTCGAGGGCGTCTTCACCGCGCTGATCGCGTGGTTCGCCTTCCGTGAGAACTTCGACCGGCGCGTGCTGGCGGGCATGGTCCTGATCGTCGCCGGCGGGCTGCTGCTCGCCTGGCGTCCCGGCGGCTTCACGCTCGCGTGGCCCGCGGTCGCCATCGCGGCCGCGTGCCTGCTGTGGGCGCTGGACAACAACCTGACGCGCAAGGTGTCGACGAGCGACGCGGTCGTCATCGCCGGCGTCAAGGGACTGGTCGCCGGCGCAGTCAACGTCTCGCTCGCGCTGGCGCTGGGGAGCGCCGCGCCCGCCGCCAAGCTCTGGCTCGCCGCCTCCGCGGTCGGATTCGCGGGCTACGGCGTGAGCCTCGCGCTCTTCGTCGTGGCGCTGCGCCAGCTCGGCGCGGCGCGCACGGCGGCGTACTTCTCGACCGCGCCATTCATCGGGGCGGCGCTCGCCTTCGCTGCGCTGGGCGAGTCTCAGACGCCGCTGTTCTGGATCGCCGCGCTCCTCATGGCGGCCGGCGTCGCGCTGCATCTCGCCGAGCGGCACGCGCACGGTCATACCCATCAGCGCCTGCGCCACGAGCACGCGCACCTGCACGACGAGCACCACCGGCACGAGCACGCCGCCGGCTGGGACGGACGAGAGCCGCACACGCACGAGCACGAGCACGCGCCGCTCGCGCACAGCCATCCCCACTACCCGGACATCCATCATCGCCACTCCCACTAGAACAAGAACAACAAGAGCGGAGAAAAGGCGGGCGATCGCGCTCATCCTCCTCGCCTCGCTCGCGCCGCCGTCGGCCGCCGCGCCCCATGTCCCCAAGGACGACTCGGTCGTGCTCGAGCGCCTGCCCGTGCGTCCGGGCGACCCGGTCGCGCGCGAGTTGCGCCAGCTGCGCGCCAGGCTCGCCGAGGATCCGCGCGACGCAGGCAACGCGCTCGCGCTCTCCGAGCGCTACTTCGAGCTCGCGAATGCCGAGGGCGATCCGCGCTACGTCGGCTACGCGCAGGCGGCGCTCGGCCCGTGGTGGGACCTCCCCGATCCGCCGCAGGAGCTGCGCGTCATGCGTGCGATGCTGAAGCAGTACAGCCACGACTTCGCCGGCGCGATGACCGACCTGGAGGCGGCGACGCGCGCCGATCCCGAGGACGCGCAGGCCTGGTCCTGGCGCGGGGCCATCCACATGGTGCAGGCCGACTACGCGGCGGCGCGCGCCGACTGCGAGGCCCAGCGCCGCATCGAGAGCGAGCTCGGTTACGTCGGCTGCATCGCCTACCTCGACGGCGTGACGGGCCACGCGGCAGCCGCGTACCAGGCGCTGTCGCAGGCGCTCGCGCGCGCTCGCGGCGCATCGCCCGAGGAGAAGACCTGGGTGCAGACGCGGCTCGCGGAGCTCGGCCAGCGCATGGGCGACGACGCGCTCGCCGAGCGCCATTTCAAGGCGGCGTTCGAGCAGAAGGTCACCGACCAGTTCCTGCTCGCCGCCTGGGCCGACTTCCTGCTCGACCACGGCCGCGCGGCCGAGGTGGTGCCGCTGCTGCGCGACTGGACGCGCTCGGACATCCTGCTGCTGCGGCTCGCCCTCGCCGAGCAGGCGCTGAAGCTGCCCGAGGCGAAGGAGCACGTCGCGGCGCTGAAAGCCCGGTTCGACGCGGCCGCGCTGCGCGGGGACAAGCTCCATCAGCAAGAGGAAGCTCGGTTCAATCTGTATCTCGTGGGGGACAAGGCCAAGGCCCTCGCCCTCGCGCAGGAGAACTGGAAGCTGCAGCGGGAGCCGCGCGACGCGCGCATCCTGCTCGAGTCGGCGCTCGCGATGAAGGACCCGCAAGGCGCGCGAGAAGCGCTCGACTGGCTCGAGCGGTCGGGCTACGAGGACCCCTTGCTGCGCGACGAGGCGGCGAAGCTGAAGGGGGTGAAGCCGTGAGGCGCGGGCCGGTTTGCGCGCTTCTCCTCGCCGCGGCGATCGCCGTGCCCGCGCACGCGCACACGCCGAGCGACAGCTACCTCGCGCTGCGCATCGAGGACGCGCGCGTCGCCGGGCAGTGGGACATCGCGCTGCGCGACCTCGACTTCGCCATCGGTCTCGATAGCAACGGCGACGGCGACATCACCTGGGGCGAGCTGCGCGCGCGCCATGCCGACATCGCGGCGTACGCGCTCGCGCGGCTGAAGCTCCGCTCGGGCGGCGCCGATTGCCCGCTGCAGGCGGGCGAGCACCTGGTCGACGACCACAGCGACGGCGCCTACGACGTCATGCGTTTCTCGGCGACCTGCCCCGGAAAGATCGACAAGCTCGATATCTCCTACAGCCTGTTCGCCGATCTCGACCCGCAGCACCGCGGGCTGCTGCGGATCGAGCAGGGCGCGGCGACGCGCACCGCGATCTTCGGGCCCGACCGCCCGACGCAGACCATCGACGTCGCGACCATCTCGGCCTGGACGCAGTTCGTCGACTACGGGCGCGAGGGCGTCTGGCACATCTGGATCGGCTTCGACCACATCCTGTTCCTGCTGTCGCTGCTGCTGCCCGCGGTGCTGACGCGCGAGCCGCTCGGCTGGCGGCCGGTCCAGGCCTTCAAGCCGGCGTTCATGGACGTGTTCAAGATCGTCACGTCGTTCACCGTCGCGCACTCGATCACGCTGTCGCTCGCGACCCTGGGCGTCGTGTCGCTCCCGTCGCGGGTGGCGGAGTCCGCGATCGCGCTGTCGGTCGTGCTGGCGGCGCTGAACAACGTGTTCCCGCTGGTGCAGGGCCGCCGCTGGGTGGTCGCGTTCGCCTTCGGCCTGATCCACGGCTTCGGCTTCGCGAGCGTGCTGAAGGACCTCGGACTGCCGCAGAGCGCCCTTCTGCTCGCGCTCGTCGGATTCAACCTCGGCGTCGAGGTCGGTCAGCTCGCGATCGTGAGCGTGTTCCTGCCCGCGGCGTACGCGCTGCGGCGGCAATGGGTCTACCGCGGCCTCGTGTTCGTGGCGGGATCGTGGGTCATCGTCGCGGTCGCCGGGACGTGGCTGATCGAGCGCGTGTTCGACCTGAAGCTGATATCGCGCTGACCACGACCGACCGCGGCAACCTTCGGCCGGGTCTACGGTCCGTTACCCAATGGCAACAATACTTTACATGGCAGAGACGGCGCTCCGCCGGGAAAAGCCCTAAGCTGCATGCGTAGGGCACCCTCATGACCGACATGTCTCCGAACCTGCTGCCGGAGCGGGTGGTCCGTAACGACGCGCGCGCGCGGCGCCGGCGGTGGATCATCGCGTCCGCGCTCGTGCTCGCCGCGCTGATCGCCGCGCTCGTGGCGTGGCTGGTCCTGCGTCCGTCTCCCGCGCAGGGTCCGGCCGGCGACGTCGCGCAGCGCGGCGCCAGAGGCGCGGCCGGAGGCGGCGCCGCGCGCGCCATGCCGGTCGTCGCGGCGGCCGCTCGCACCGCGGACGTCGGCATCTACCTCTCGGGCCTGGGCTCGGTCACTCCGATCGCGACGGTGACGGTGAAGAGCCGCGTCGACGGTCAGCTGATGAAGGTCTCGTTCCGCGAGGGCCAGCTCGTGCGCGCGGGCGACGTGCTCGCCGAGATCGACCCGCGCCCGTACCAGGCGCTGGTCGCGCAGGCCGAAGGCACGCTCGCGCGCGACGCGGCTCTGCTCAAGAACGCCGAGGTCGACCTCGAGCGCTATCGCACGCTGTTCAAGCAGGACTCGGTCGCGAAGCAGCAGCTCGACACGCAGGAGGCGCTCGTGCGGCAGTACGAGGGCACGGTGAAGGTCGACGATGCCGCGATCCAGACGGCGCGCCTGAACCTGTCGTACTGCCGCATCACCGCGCCGATCAGCGGCCGTCTGGGGCTGCGCCAGGTCGACCCCGGCAACATCGTGCACGCGAGCGACTCGAGCGGCGTCGTGGTGATCACGCAGCTGCAGCCGATCGCCGTGCTGTTCACGATCCCCGAGGACAACGTCCCCGTGGTGATGAAGCGGCTGCAGTCGGGCGACAAGCTTCCCGTCGACGCCTGGGATCGAGCCGACAAGACCCGGCTCGCGAGCGGCACGCTGACGACCGTCGACAACCAGATCGACCCGTCCACCGGCACGGTCAAGCTGAAGGCGCAGTTCCCGAACCAGGATTACGGGCTGTTCCCGAATCAGTTCGTCAACGCGCGCATGCTGGTCGACGTGCACCGCGGCGCCACCGTGGTCCCGGCCGCGGCGGTGCAGCGCGGATCGCGCGGCACCTTCGTCTACGTCGTCAACCCCGACAACACGGTGAGCGTGCGCGCCGTGCGCGTCGGGGCCTCGCAGGGCGACGACGTCGCGATCGACGACGGCGTCACGCCGGGCGAGGTCGTGGTCACCGACGGCGCCGACAAGCTGCGCGAAGGGGCGAGCGTGGACGTCGCCGGCCGCGCGGCGCCACCGGCGGGCGACGCACCCCGCAAAGGCGGCGGCGAGGGGCGGGAGGGACGAAAAGGCGGCGGGGGTCGCAAAGGCGGGGGATGAACCCGTCGCGCCTGTTCATCCTGCGGCCGGTGGCGACCTCGCTTTTGATGGTCGCGGTGCTGCTCTCGGGGATCATCGCCTACCGGGTGCTGCCGGTGTCGTCGCTGCCCGAGGTCGACTACCCCACGATCCAGGTCGTCACGCTCTATCCCGGCGCAAGCCCCGACGTGACCACGTCCTCGATCACGGCGCCGCTCGAGCGCCAGTTCGGCCAAATGCCGGGGCTGAACAAGATGTCGTCGACGAGCTCGGGCGGCGCGTCGGTCATCACGCTGCAGTTCAGCCTCGAGCTTTCGCTCGACGTCGCCGAGCAGGAGGTGCAGGCGGCGATCAACGCGTCGTCGAACCTGCTGCCTTCGGACCTGCCGGTGCCGCCGATCTACAACAAGGTCAACCCGGCCGATGCGCCCATCATGACGCTCGCGGTGACCTCGGCGACGCTGCCGTTGCCGGCGCTGCAGAACCTGGTCGACACGCGGCTCGCGCAGAAGATCTCGCAGCTCCCGGGCGTGGGCCTCGTCAGCCTCTCGGGCGGGCAGCGCCCGGCGGTGCGCATCCAGGCGAACCCGGCCGCGCTCGCGGCCTACGGGCTGTCGCTCGAGGACCTGCGCACGGCGATCGCGAACGCCAACGTCAACCAGGCGAAGGGCAGCTTCGACGGCCCGGCGCGGGCGTCGACGATCGACGCGAACGACCAGCTGCGCTCGGCCGACGAGTACCGCAACCTGATCGTCGCCTACCGCGGCGGCGCCCCGATCCGGCTCTCCGACGTGGCGCAGGCGGTCGACGGCGCCGAGAACGTGCGCCTCGCCGCGTGGGCGAACGAGGCGCCGGGCATCATCGTCAACATCCAGCGCCAGCCGGGCGCCAACGTCATCGAGGTGGTGGACCGCGTGAACGCGCTGCTGCCGCAGCTGCGGGAGACGCTGCCGGGGTCGGTCGACGTCGCGCAGCTCACCGACCGCACCGTGACGATCCGCGCCTCGGTGCACGACGTGCAGTTCGAGCTCATGCTGGCCGTGGCGCTGGTCGTGATGGTGATCTTCCTGTTCCTGCGAAGCCCGTCCGCCACCGCCATTCCCAGCGTCGCGGTGCCGCTGTCCCTGGTCGGGACCTTCGGCGTGATGTACCTCGCCGGCTTCAGCATCAACAACCTGACGCTGATGGCGTTGACCATCGCCACGGGCTTCGTGGTCGACGACGCCATCGTCATGATCGAGAACATCTCGCGCTACATCGAGGAGGGCGACTCGCCGCTGGAAGCGGCGCTGAAGGGCTCGGAGCAAATCGGATTTACGATCATCTCGCTGACCTTCTCGCTGATCGCGGTGCTGATCCCGCTGCTGTTCATGGGCGACGTGGTCGGGCGCCTGTTCCGCGAGTTCGCGATCACCCTCGCCGTCTCGATCCTGATCTCGGCCGTGGTGTCGCTGACGCTGACGCCGATGATGTGCGCGAAGCTGCTGAAGCGCACGCCGGAGCGCGAGCAGGGGCGCTTCTACCGCGCGAGCCAGCACGCGTTCGACCGCATGATCGCCCGCTACGGCCGGATGCTGAACTGGGTGCTCGACCGCCAGGGGGCGACGCTGCTCGTTTTCTTCGCCACGCTCGCGCTCTCGGTGCTGCTCTACCTGCTGGTGCCGAAGGGCTTTTTCCCGGTGCAGGACACGGGCGTGATCCAGGGCATCACCGAAGCCCCGCAGTCGATCTCGTTCGCGGCCATGGGCGAGCGCCAGCAGGCGCTCGCGCGCGAGGTGCTGAAGGACCCCGCGGTCGAGAGCCTGTCCTCGTTCATCGGCGTCGACGGCATCAATACCACGCTGAACAGCGGCCGCATGCAGATCAACCTGAAGCCGCTGGGGCAGCGCGGGCCCGAGCCGCGCATCAACGCGACCGACGTGATCCGCAGGCTGCAGCAGAGGGTCGCGGGCGTCGAGGGCATCACGCTGTACATGCAGCCCGTGCAGGACCTCACGATCGAGGACCATGTCAGCCGCACGCAGTACCAGATGACGGTCGAGGACGCGAACCCGGCCGAGCTCTCGGCCTGGGTGCCGAAGCTGGTCGAGCGGCTGCGCCGCATCCCCGATCTCGCCGGCGTCGCGAGCGACCTGCAGGACCAGGGGCTGCAAGCCTACGTCGAGATCGACCGCGCCACCGCGGGGCGCCTGGGCGTGACGCCGGCGGCGATCGACGCGGCGCTCTACAACGCTTTCGGCCAGCGACTGGTGTCGACCATCTTCACGCAGTCGAACCAGTACCGCGTCGTGCTCGAGGTGAAGCCCGAGTTCAACTCCGGCGGGCCGCTCGCGCTCGGCGACATCTACGTGAAGGCGAGCCCCGGCGCGGCGGCCGCGGGGGCGGCGCAGGTCCCGGGCGCGCAGACGACGAACACGGCGGCGGCGGGCTCGGCGTCGTCGGGCACCGCCGGCTCGCAGGTGCGCCTGTCCTCGGTGGCGCGCATCGTCGAGCGCGCCGCGCCGCTCGCGATCAACCACATCGGGCAGTTTCCCTCGGCGACGATCTCGTTCGACGTCGCGCCGGGGTCGTCGCTCGGGCGCGCGGTCGACGCGATCCGCGCGGCCCAGGCCGAGATCGGGCTCCCCGCGAGCGTGCAGACGCGCTTCCAGGGCGCGGCGCTCGCGTTCCAGGCGTCGCTCGACAACACGCTGCTGCTGATCGTCGCGGCGATCGTGACGATGTACATCGTGCTGGGCGTCCTGTACGAGAGCTACATCCACCCCGTGACGATCCTGTCGACGCTGCCGTCGGCGGGCGTCGGCGCGCTGCTCGCGCTGATGGTGTCGCGCACCGACCTCGGCATCATCGCCGTGATCGGCATCATCCTGCTGATCGGCATCGTCAAGAAGAACGCGATCATGATGATCGACTTCGCGCTCGACGCCGAGCGCAAGGAAGGCAAGGCGCCGCGCGAGGCGATCTTCCAGGCCTGCCTGCTGCGCTTCCGGCCGATCCTGATGACGACGATGGCGGCGCTGCTCTCGGCGCTGCCGCTGATGCTCGGCCGGGGCGTGGGCTCCGAGCTGCGGCACCCGCTCGGCATCACCATGGTGGGCGGGCTGCTGGTGAGCCAGCTGCTGACGCTGTTCACCACGCCGGTGATCTACCTCGCGTTCGACCGCCTGTCGCTGCGCTTCCGCGGCAAGCGCCTCGCCGCCGGGACGCCGCCGTGAACCCGTCGGCCACGTTCATCGCGCGCCCGGTCGCGACCACGCTGCTCACGATCGGCATCGCGCTCGCCGGCGCGGCCGCGTTCACGCTGCTGCCCGTCGCGCCGCTGCCGCGCGTCGACTATCCCACGATCTCGGTGTCGGCGAACCTGCCCGGCGCGAGCCCGGAGACCATGGCGGCGACGGTGGCGACGCCGCTCGAGCGCGCGCTCGGCCGCATCGCCGGCGTGAACGAGATCACCTCGGGCTCCTCGCTCGGGTCGTCGCGGATCACGCTGCAGTTCGACCTCGACCGGGACATCGACGGCGCGGCGCGCGACGTGCAGGCGGCAATCATGGCGTCGCGCAGCCTCCTGCCGACGGGGCTGCCGAACAACCCGACCTACCGCAAGGTCAACCCGGCCGACGCGCCCATCCTGCTGCTCTCGCTGACCTCGGACACGATGTCGCGCGGCCAGATGTACGACGCGGCCTCGACCATCCTCGCGCAGAAGCTCTCGCAGGTCGCCGGGATCGGCCAGGTGACCGTGGGCGGCAGCTCGCTGCCCGCCGTGCGCGTCGAGCTCAACCCGCTGGCACTGCACAAGTACGGGATCGGACTCGAGGACGTGCGCAACGCCATCGTCGCGACCAACGCCAACCGCCCGAAAGGCTCGATCGAGGACGGCGACCGCCACTGGCAGATCGGCGCCAACGACCAAGCCAAGGTCGCCGCCGACTACGTCCCGCTCGTGATCACCTACCGCGACGGCGCCGCGGTGCGCCTCTCGGACGTGGCCCAGGTGCTCGATTCCGAGCAGGACGTGCGCAACATGGGCTCGGCCAACGGCCGCCCGGCGGTCGTCGTCGTCCTGAACCGCCAGCCGAACGCGAACATCATCGAGACCGTGGACCGGGTGAAGGCGCTGCTGCCGCAGCTGCGCGCGTCGATCCCGAGCGCGATCGACATGAAGATCGCCATGGACCGCACGACGACGATCCGCGCGTCGCTGCGCGACGTGGAGCGCGCGCTCGCGATGGCGGTCGGCCTGGTGATCCTGGTGGTGTTCCTGTTCCTGCGCAACGCGCGCGCCACCGCGATCCCCGCGGTCGCGGTGCCGATCTCGCTCCTCGGGACGCTCGGCGCGATGTACCTGCTCGGCTACAGCCTGGACAACCTGTCGCTCATGGCGCTCACCATCGCGACCGGCTTCGTCGTCGACGACGCGATCGTCGTCCTCGAGAACGTGTCGCGCCACATCGAGGAGGGCGTCCCGCCGATGCGCGCGGCCCTGCTCGGCGCGCGCGAGGTCGGCTTCACGGTCGTGTCGATGAGCTTCTCCCTGATCGCGGTGTTCATTCCCATCCTGCTGATGGGCGGGATCATCGGGCGCCTCTTCCGGGAGTTCGCGGTCGTGCTCTCGGTCGCGATCCTGGTATCGCTCGTGCTCTCGCTGACGACGACGCCGATGATGTGCGCGCGGCTGCTGCGCCCGCGGCCGGCGGATGCGGCGCGCGAGCCGGGGCGCGTTTCGCGCGCGGCGGCGCGCGCGTACGCGGCGGCGATCGCGGGCTACGGGCGCTCGCTCGCGTGGGCGCTGCGCCACGGGCCGCTGATGATGGGGGTGCTCGCCGCGACGATCGTTCTCAACATCGCGCTGTACTACACGATTCCGAAGGGCTTCTTCCCGCGCCAGGACACCGGTCGCATCGTCGGCAGCATCCAGGCCGATCAGAGCATCTCGTTCCAGGCGATGCAGCAGAAGCTCGCGGGCTTCGTCGACATCGTCAAGGCCGATCCGGCGGTGGAGAACGTGGTCGCGTTCACGGGCGGCGGGCAGCGCAACCGAGGCTTCATGTTCGTGGTGCTGAAGTCGCTGAGCGACCGCAAAGTCTCGGCCGAGCAGGTCATCGCGCGCCTGCGCGTGAAGCTCGCGCGCGAGCCCGGCGCGAGCCTGTTTCTC
>DATDMW010000400.1:0-2146 GCA_036518595.1 Burkholderiales bacterium | reverse complement strand
CTTGAGCGCGAAGTGCGTCCCTTCGAGCGCGTCGCGGCCGAGCGGCGGCGCGACGCGCGCCGCCTCGGCCTCCGCGACGAAGGGCTCGAACAGCCCGGTGCGGAACGGCAGCCCCTGGAGCGCCTTCTGCAGGTTCGCGCGCAGGTCCTGCGCCGGCGGCAGCGCGGACTGCCGCGCGCGCTGCGTCTCGCGGCTCGGAAGCGACGTGGCGGGCGACTCGAACCCTTCGAGCCAGCCACGGGCCACGGAGCGCTCGAGCGCGGGCGCGATGCGCTCGCACGCCGCGAGCGCCGCGTCGCGGTCGGCGGCGTGGACCACCACGAGATGGCGCACGTCGGGCGCGCCCAGGTCGCGGCGCAGCTGTCCGTCGAGGCTCTTCTCCTCCGCCGTGACCGGCCCGAGATCGGCGAGGTCGTCGCTCCAGGCCGAACCGCGGTGCACGACCAGCACCGCGCCGGCGACGAGCACGGCGGCGAGGGCCGGGACGCGCAGCTTCGGGGCCCACGCGAGCAGCGACATCGCGCCTCGCTCGAGCGCCGCGATGCGCGGTCCCTTGAACGCGTCGGGGATCAGCGCCGGCAGCACCCAGCGCGTCACCGCCGCCGCGACGATGAGCCCGGCGATCGAGAACAGCCCGAGCTGTGCGAGACCGCTGAAGCCCGAGAGCAGCATGGCCGAGAAGCCGCAGATCGAGGTCAGCACGCCGAGCCGCAGCGTCGGCCAGATGCGCTCGAACGCCGCGCGCGGTGGCGCCCCGGGTGCGATGCGCGTGAGCAGGTAGATCGCATAGTCCACACCTTCCCCGATCAGCGTGACGCCGAAGCCGAGCGTGACGCCGTGCACCGAGCCGTAGGCAAGACCCACCGCCGCGACGCCCGCGAGCGCCCCGCTCGCGACCGGCAAGAGGGCGAGCCCGAGCACGCGCGGCGATCGGTACAGCGCGAGCAGCATGGCGCCGATCAGCGCCGTCGCGATCATCGAGAAGCGCAGCGCGTCTCCCTTGATGCGCTCGCGGGCGTAGACCGAGAATACGCCGGGCCCCGCGAGCAGGAGCTTTGCGCTGGTGCCGCGCCGCGCCGGCTCGAATGCTGCGCGGATCGCCGCCACGGCGTGCTCCTGCGCGTCGATATCGTAGCCCGCCGCGCGCGTCTGCGCGACCAGCAGCGCGCGCCTGCCGTCGGCCGAGAACCAGACTCCGTGGCGCGTCGACGGACGGGCGGCGCCCTGCAGCTGGGAGAGCAGCCGCAGCATCTCGCCCCCCGGGTCGGAGGGCAGCGCGCGGCGCATCAGCATTCCGGCCGGCGAATTGAGCATTTGCAGGTCTTCCTGCAGGCTCGCTCGCAGGCCCGCGGCGCTGTAGCGCTCGGGCGTCACGCCGGGACTGAGCAGGTAGCGGTTGCGCCAGAGGAAATCGCGGTCCGCCTCGATCGCGGCGTCGTCGCCGTTGTCGACGGAGGCGAAGCGCGCGTCATGGCGCAGCGATCCGGTCACGCGCTTGCTCGCCTCGGCCAGCGTCTCCGGCGCGTCGCCTTCGATCCCGACGAGGATCAGCCGCGACACCACGCCCTCGCGCAGCTGCTCGACCAGCACCTGCTGCGCGGCCGACGGCGAGCGCGGCAGGAAGGCCGAGAGGTCGGTGCTGAACTCGGTGTGCGCGATGACCCACACGCACGCGACGGCACCGGCGAGCCAGGCGAGCACCGGCGAGCGCCCGGCGCGGCTCACGAGGCGTCCCGGGTGATGGTCATGGTCGAGCGGTCTCCGCCCGACTCGAAGACCGAGATCGTGTCGATCCAGTCCCGCCGGCCGTCGATGCGGATCTCGCGCACGACCTCGCGCATCTTCGGCTCGACCGGAACGAGCACGAGGCGCCATTGCGATTCGCGGCCGCTCAGCTCGACGCGGTAGAACCGGTTCAGCGTGCCGAGATCCCCGGCGAGGGTCGAGCGGATGCTCTCGACGAACGCCCACAGCACCGGGTAGTCGGGGAGGTTCAGCACGCGCTTCGGCCCGCCCTCGATCTTCCCGATCGCGAGCCGCTCGCCGTCGAGCACGAGCGATTCGGGGGCGGGCTTCGTCGTCTGCTTCTCGAGGTGGCCGGGCGCGACGTAGACGAGCGTCCCCGACGAGCGCAGCGGCGCGGTCA
>DATDMW010000399.1:0-12002 GCA_036518595.1 Burkholderiales bacterium | reverse complement strand
CGCGCCCTCGCGTCGGCGGCTGCACCAGCGCGGCGGTCCCCGCGAACGCGACCAGCCCGACCTTGGTGCCCGAGGGCTGGTCGCTGACGAACTGGCGCGCGGCAGCCTGCGCCGCCGCCAGGCGGTTGGGCTGTACGTCCTCGGCGCGCATGCTGCCCGAGACGTCGATCGCGAGGATGATCGTCTTGTCGTCGCTCGGGAGCTTCACGACCGCGGCCGGGCGCGCGACGGCGACGATCAGCAGCACCAGCGCCGCGAGGAACAGCGCGGGCGGCACGTGCCGGCGCACCGACTGTCCGGGGCCCATCGCCGCCTTCACGACCTCGAGGCTCGCGTAGCGCAGCGCCGCCTTCTTGCGCCGGCGCAGCGCGAGCACGTAGGCCGCGACCAGGAGCGGCACGGCGGCGAGCAGCCACAGCAGGTCGGGCCAGAGGAAGGTCATGCCGTCACTCCCGCGCGCAGCGGCGCCGGCGCGCCCGCCGGGCGCCGCACGCGGCGCTTGCGCAGGTCGGCGAAGCGCAGCACCGCGTCGACCAGGTCGCCGTCGGTCGAGAGCTCGAGCGCGTCGACGCCCGCCTGCGCGAACGCGGCGCGCACCGCGCCTTCGCGCGCTTCGGCCGCGCGCGCGAAGCGGCGGCGGAAGCCCCGGTCGTGCGTGTCGACGAACAACTGCTCGCCGGTCTCGGCGTCCTGCACGACGAGCAGCCCGAGGTCGGGCATCTCGCTCTCGAGCACGTCGTGGAGTCGCACCGCGAGCACGTCGTGGCTCTGCGCGAGCAGCGCGAGCGGCTCGGCCCAGCCCGGCGCGCTGATGAAGTCCGAGACGACGAAGACGACCGAGCGCCGGCCGAGCATCCCGAACGCCGAGCGCAGGAACGCGCGCAGGTCGGTCGGGCGCGACGCCGCGAGCGGCGGCCGCGCGCGCATCGCCTCGAGCAGGTGCAGCACGTGGCGCCGGCTGCTGCGCGGTGGGATGACCGCGTCGAGCCGGTCGCCGTAGAACATCGCGCCCACCGAATTGCCGTGGCGGGTGAGCAGGCGCGCGAGCACGGCGACGAACTCGGCGGACACCGAGCGCTTGCGGGTGCGCGAGCCGAAGTCGACCGACGGCGAGAGATCCAGGAGGAACCAGGCGGTCACCTCGCGGTCTTCGTGGTACTCGCGCACATAGGGCGTGCCGAGCCGCGCGGTGACGTTCCAGTCGATGCGCCGCACGTCGTCGTGGTACTGGTACTCGCGCAGGTCGGCGAGGTCGAGCCCGAAGCCGCGAAACAGCGTGCGGTAGTCGCCGTGCAGCAGGCCGTCGAGCCGACGGATGACCGTCCACTCGAGCCGGCGCAGGACCGCCTCAGCCTGCGGCGGCCTGGACATGTCGCTCCATGGGCTTGGCGGGCGCGCGGACGTGCTCGAGGACGCGCTGCACGATCTCGTCGGGCGTCACGCCGTTCGCGAGCGCCTCGTACGAGAGCACGACGCGGTGGCGCAGGACGTCGGGCGTGACGTCGGTGACGTCCTGCGGCAAGAGGTAGTCGCGTCCGCGAAGGAAGGCGAGCGCGCGCCCCGCCTCGATCAGGTGGATCGACGCGCGCGGGCTCGCGCCGTACGAGATGTAGTGCGCGAGGTCCGGGATGCCGTGGCGCTCCGGATCGCGGGTCGCGCCCGCGAGCCGCACCGCGTACTGAATGAGCGCCGGATCGACGTAGCTGCGCCGGCACTCGCGCTGCAGCTCCGCGAGTTGCTCGGTGGTCGCGACGGGGGCGACGTCGACCGACGGCCCGGTGACGCGGTTCACGATCACGAACTCCTCTTCCTCGCTCGGATAGCCGACGAGCACCTTCATCATGAAGCGGTCGACCTGCGCCTCGGGCAGCGGGTACGTGCCCTCGGTCTCGATCGGGTTCTGCGTCGCCATGACGAGGAAGGGCTCGGGCACATGGTGCGTCTCGCCGGCGATCGTCACCTGGTATTCCTGCATCACCTCGAGCAGCGCGCTCTGCACCTTCGCGGGCGCGCGGTTGATCTCGTCGGCGAGCAGCAGGTTCGCGAAGACCGGGCCGAGCGAGGTGGCGAAATCGCCCGTCCGCTGGTTGTAGATGCGTGTGCCGACGAGATCGGACGGCACGAGGTCGGGGGTGAACTGAATGCGCCGGAACGAGCCGCGGATGGTGCGCGCGAGCGTCTTGACGGTGAGCGTCTTGGCGAGGCCCGGCACGCCCTCGACCAGGAGGTGCCCCTGCGCGAGGATGGCGACCAGCACGCGCTCGAGGAAATGGTCCTGGCCGACGACGACTTTCTTGACCTCGTACAGGATGCGCTCGAGCAGGGAAGACGACATGATCACCTCAGAAAGGAGGAAGGCCGACCGCGGACGACGCGGTCTCGATCGGCACCGCGAACGCGATGCCGGCGAACACGCGCTGATCGCTGGGATTGAGAATGCCGGTGACGATGCCGACCACCTCGCCGGTGGCGGTGACCAGCGGCCCGCCCGAGCTGCCGGGGTTCGCGGCCGCGTCGAACTGGATGAGGCGGCTGAGCGAGCGCCCGCCGTCGGGCGCCTGGTACTCGCGGTTCAGCCCCGAGATCACGCCCGAGGTCACCGACGGGCCGATGCCGAACGGGAAGCCGACCGCGATCACGTCGTCGCCGGGCTTCAGGTCCGCGGCGGCGCCCAGCGTCGCCGGCACCAGATCGTCGGGCAACGTGCGCGCCCGCAGCACCGCGAGATCGTTCTCGGGCTGCACGGCGATGACTTCGGCCTCCGAATGCTCGCCGGTCGCGAAGTCGACCGCGATGCTGTCGGTACCCTCGATCACGTGCAGGCTCGTGAGGATCACGCCGCTCTCGTGGACGACGACGCCGCTGCCCGTGCTCCCTTCGGACGGCGCCGCGCCGTCGGCGACCGCCTCGGCCTTGCGCACGCCCTGCACCCGGACTATGGCGGGCGCGACCGCCTCGTAGGCCTGCGCCGCGCGCGACGGAAGCGGATGGGTCTCGAGCGAATGGCGCACCGCGTTGTCGATGTCGCGCTGCGTGATGTGGCGCGGCGCCGGCGTCATCGCCGCGTGCAGCGCGACGAGAAGCGCGGCGAGCAGCGCGCCGGCGGCGACCAGCAGCGGCCGCTGATGGCGGGATCCGAACGATTCGAGTCGCGAGACGCGCGGGGCGGGCGCCGGGTCCGCGGACGGCGCAGCAGCGCGAGGCTCGGCGGGTGGAGCCGCGCGCGGCCGCGCGGCGCTGTACAGCGAGGGTCGCTTCATTTAGGACCGGATAAGGCCAGGTGATGCGGACCGCGCGCGGCCCGCCGCGCGTGGCGATTTCCTGCTAGACCTTGGCGCCTCCGGATGGTTGCGTGGCAGCCGCGTGACACGTTTCACGCCATCCGGCGGGTGGCGTCCTGCGTCTCCCGGCGATCCCGTATGATTCTGCGCATGAATCTTTCCGACTCACTCCTCGCGGCCTTCATCGGCGCCGGGGCGACCGTCACGGGCGCGCTGGTGCAGCTGCGCATCGCCTGGCGCAAGGAGATGCGCGAGCGCGAGCGCGGTCAGCCGGTCTCGAGGAAGCAGCGGCGTGGCCCGGTGATGCTCGTGTTCGCGCTGATGATCGCCTCGGCGGTGGGCGGCTTCGCGCTTTCGCAATACCTGATGAGCCTGCGCTACGCGGACCAGGACGCGATTCGCGCGGAGCTGCAGGCGAAGCTGAACGAGATCGCGGCGAACGCGGCGCGCCTCGAGCACGCGCGCATCGGCGAGTCGCCGGCGGGCGACACTCGCGCGAAGCCCGCCGAGCCCGCGCCGGACGAGGGCGCGACCGGCAGCATCGTCGTGCCGCCGTGCAAGGCGGCGGGTGACGCCAAGCCCGACTGCAGCGAGCAGGGCGCGGCGCGTGTGGCGGTGTGCGCGCGCGTGCCGGCCGCTGCGAGCGTCAAGGAGGTCCTGCTGTATACGAAGGCGGAGGACTCGCCGCAGCCCTGGGAAGCGGCGCGCGTGCAGCCCGGGCAGGACGCCGGCCAAGCCAAATTCGTCGAGAAGTTCTACGAGCGCGCCGACGCGGACGGCAGCAAGCAGGTCTGTCAGTCCTTCGCAAGCTGGAACGCCGAGAAGGCGCGCGCGGCGCGCATCCTGGTCAAGTACTCGCTGTAGCGCCGGCCGCCTAGCCGGGATTGACGCCCGCGCGGCGGCGCTCCATCATCGTGGCGACCGGCGCCTCTCGGGCGTCGGGAACAACTCAATGAACGGTCCGAGCAAAGGGCCCCGCCGAGGAGGCGAGATCGCCATCGCCGCGACGCTGATCGGCGTCGGCGCCCTCGTGGCCGTTTCCTGGATCGTGCGCCTGCGCTTTCCGCTCGAGATCGTTCCCGGGTTCGCTCCCATGGTGCTCGGCACGGCGCTCTGCTTCGTCGTCGCTGGGGGATGGCTCTGGGCGCTCGAGCGGAGCCGCACGGCGGCGGGCGTCCTGGCGGCGCTGTTGACAGCTTTCGCCGTCGCCGTCATTGCGCAATACGCGCTCGGGTTGAATCTCCGCATCGACGCGGACTCGGTCCATCGCTGGCTGCTCCCGAGCGCGCCCCACCCCGGGCGCACGTCGGCGTTCACGGCGCTCGCGCTTGCGATGGCGGGCGTCGCCATGCTGCTCAGCCTCCTGCCTTCGCGCCCGGCGGTCGACACGGCGGGTGTCGTGCTGGCCTGCGGCCCGGCCCTGGTCGGCGTGTCGGTCCTGATCGGCTATCTCATCGAGCTGCACCTCGTCTATGCCGGGTACGCGCTCGGGGTCGTGGCGATGCATACCGCGATCGGCCTCATCGCGCTCTCCGTTGGACTGTGGCTCTCGCTCCAGCGTCGCGGGAGAGTGCCTTTCTGGCCGCGGCTTCGTCCCGAGGACCGTATTACGTTCGCGTCCGCGACGGTCCTCGGCCTGGTGTCGTTGGCCGTGGCGGTGGGCGTGTTCGCAGCCATGCAGGGGCAGCTGGAAAAGGCGCTGAGCGAGGGGCTCGAGATGAACCTGCGCTCGCGCGTTGCGGTCGCGGAAGGCGCGATCGAAGCCGGCGTCGTCCGTGCGCGCAACCTCGCGGGACGCCCTGCGCCGGCGCGCGCGCTGCGAAGCCTCGCGGCCCCCGCGGGCTCCGCGGAGGCACGGGCGCAGCTGCAGCAGAGCGCGTCGAGCCTGGTGGCCGACGGCGACGTCGCGGCGGCTTACTACGACGCGAGCGGCCGCGAGGTGGCCTCGGCCGGCGAGCGGATCACCGATGCCGAGCTCGCCATCCCACTGGCCGGCAGCGCCGGGGTCGAGCTAGCCTGGAGCGGCCGCTTCATCGTTTCGGCTCGCTATCCGATGATGGACGCGCGCGGCGAAGCCGGCGCCGCGCTCGTGCAGACGCCGGCACCCGCGCTCGACTCGCTGCTCCGGAACTCCTCGGGTCTCGGCGCGACCGGCGAGGTGGGCCTGTGTGCGCTCCTTCAGGACCGGCTCGGCTGCTTTCCGCAGTTGCGCGTGCCGCACGTGTACTACGCCGCGGCGAGAACTCCCCAAGGGGTGTCGTTTCCGATGGCGCGAGCGGCCGCCGGTGAGGCTGGCGTCGTGCTCACGCGCGACTATCGCGGCCAGAACGTGCTGGCGGCATTCGCGCCGGTGGGCCGCTTCGGCCTCGCCATGGTGGTGAAGATGGACACCGCCGAGGTGTACGCGCCGATTCGGGAGCGCCTCGGATTCGTGCTGCCGCTGCTCGCCGGCCTGACGGCCCTCGGCACGCTGCTGCTGCGCGCCGGCGTGCGGCCGCTCGCTGCGCAGCTCGCGCGCTCGGAGGACGCTGCCCGCGCGCAATACCGCGCCATCGAAGGCGTGATGGCGAGCGTCGCCGACGGCATGATGACTCTGGACCGCGACGGGACCATCCGCTCGTGGAACGCCGCCGCCGAGAAGATGTTCGGCTACGCCACGGCCGAGGTCGTCGGCCGCAATCTGTCGCTGCTGGTCCCGGACACCCTGCGCGGGCGGAACATGGCGGCGACACGCCGCTACCTGCAGACCGGCCTGAGCCCGGTGATCGGCCGCAGCAACGTGAACTATCCCGCCCGCCGCAAGGACGGCTCGGAGTTCCAGCTCGAGTTCACCGTCACCGAGACCCTCGGCGCGGCCGGGCCGCAGTTGGTCGCGGTGTTCCGCGACATCACCGAGCGCAAGCGCGCCGAGGAGCGGTTGACGGCGCTCGCGCTGCGCGACGCGCTCACCGGCCTCGCCAATCGAGAGCACTTCAACCGCCGGCTGGAGGAGGCCTTCGCGCGCCGCCGCCGCGGCGCCGGCGAGGTGGCGTTGCTGTTCCTCGACCTGGACAGGTTCAAGCTCGTCAATGACACCCTCGGCCACGAGGTCGGCGACGGCCTCCTGGGCGCGTTCGCGGCGCGACTGGGCGCGGCCGTGCGCGAGACCGACCTCGTCGCCAGGCTCGGCGGAGACGAGTTCACGGTGGTCCTGGAAGGGCTCACTGATCCCGCGGACGCCGCGGGCGTCGCCGAGAAGGTGGTCGCCGCGATGCGCGTCCCGATCGAGGTCGGCACGCATGCGATGACCGCCTCCGTCAGCATCGGCATCGCCGTGTGCCGCGAGGGCGACACGCCGCGGATGCTCATGCGCCGCGCGGACGCCGCGCTCTACGAGGCAAAGCGCGCCGGGCGTGCGCGCTACCACGTGGCGACCTAGCTGCTCGACCATCCCAGGGAAAACCTGCACGCCCGGGCCGCTGCTATGATGGGGGCGTCCTGCCGCACGACGTTCCTTCCCCCAGGAGGTTGCGATGAGCAAGGCCCGGCTTTTCGCCTGGATCGCGGTCGTCATCCTTCCCTTCGTCTCGCCGCTCGCCGCCGCCCAGGCGCCCGCGCTCGCCGGCACCGTCACCTCCGCCGCGGAAGGCGCGATGGAGGGCGTGCTCGTCAGTGCGAAGAAGGACGGCTCCACCATCACCATCACCGTCGTCAGCGATGCGCGCGGGCGCTACGCCTTCCCGGCGGCGAAGCTCGCGCCCGGGAGGTACGCGCTCGGCATCCGCGCGGTCGGCTACGAGCTCGCGTCCCCGGTGTCGGCGCAGGTGAACCCGGTCGAGACGGCGCGCGCCGACCTGCGCCTGGCGAAGGCCAAGGACCTCGCCGCGCAGCTCTCGAACGGCGAATGGATCGCGAGCTTCCCGGGCACGGACGCGCAGAAGGGGCTGCTGCTCAACTGCGTCGGCTGCCACACGGTGGAGCGCATCGCGCGCTCGACCTACGACGCGGACACGTTCATGAAGGTGCTCCTCCCGCGCATGCAGGGCTACGTGAACCAGAGCATCCCGCAGCACCCGCAATTGCGGCGCGCCGAGCGCCTGATGGAAGAGCGCGGAGACCAGCGCGTGCAGGTCTACCGCTCGACCGCCGAGTACCTCGCCACCATCAACCGCAGCGCCGGCGAATGGAAATACGCGCTGAAGACCCACGCGCGCCCGAGCGGCCGCGCGACGCGCGTCGTCTACACCGAGTACGCGCTGCCGCGCGAAACGATCGAGCCGCACGACGTCATCGTCGATTCCGACGGCATCGCCTGGTACTCGAGCTTCGGCGAGCAGTACCTCGGGCGCCTGGACCCGAAGACCGGCGCGGTGCGCGAGTTCCTGATCGAGGTGAACAAGCCCGGCTTCCCGACCGGACTGCTCGGCCTGCGCTCCGACCGCGACGGCAACCTGTGGCTCGGGAACATGTACCAGGCGACCATCGTCCGGTTCGATCGCAAGGCGCAGGCGTTCACCACCTGGCAGCTGCCGGCCGAGCGGAACATCGACGCCGCGCAGATCAACATGGTGAGCCCGCAGTTCGCGCACGTCGACGGCAAGGTGTGGACGCAGAACAACGGCTTCGCCGGCGTGCACCGCCTCGACGTGAAGACCGGAAAGATCGAGACCTGGGAGCCGTTCAAGGGCGCGCCCAAGGGCGAGCCGCACAACATCTACGATGTCGTTCCCGACTCGCAGAACAACGCCTGGTTCACCGACTTCCGCTGGCGCCACATCGGGCGCATCGACGCGAAAACCGGCGAAGTGAAGCTCTACGAGGTCCCGGCCACCGCCAAGGTCGTCGCTCCTCGCCGCGGGATGATGGATGCGAGCGATCGTCTCTGGTTCGCGCAGTACCGCGGCGACAAGATCGCGGTGCTCGACACGAAGACCGGGCAGTTCCGCGACTGGGCGGTCGCGCCGAAGTGGTCCTCGCCCTACGACGTCACGATCGACCGCAACGAGGAGGCGTGGACCGGATCGATGGTCACCGACTTCGTGACCCGCGTCGATACGAAGACCGGCCGGTCGGTCAACTACCTGCTGCCGCACAAGACCAACATCCGCCGTGTCTTCGTCGACAACTCCACGACGCCGGTGACCTTCTGGGTCGGCAGCAACCACGGCGCGGCGATCGTCAAGCTGGAGCCGCTCGATTGAGCCCCTGGACCAGAGCCGGCGTCACGCTGGCGTTCGCCGCGCTGCTCGCGGCCGGCGTCGCGCACGCGCAGCAATATCCGTCCAAGCCCGTGCGCATGCTGGTCGGCTTCGCCCCCGGCGGCGGCGTCGACATCACCGCGCGCCTGGTGTCGCAGAAGCTCACGGAGCGCTGGGGCAAGCCCGTGGTGGTCGAGAACCGCGCCGGCGCCGCGGGCAACATTGCCACCGAGATCGTGGCGAAGAGCGCGCCCGACGGCCACACGCTCCTCATGGCGTTCTCGTCGCACGCGAGCAACGCCGCGCTGTACGAGAAGCTGCCCTTCGACATCACGCGCGATTTCACGCCGGTGTCGCTGGTGGCGACGGCACCGGTGGTGATCGCGGCGAGCGCGTCGCTGCCGGTGAAGAGTCTCTCCGAGCTGATCGCGTACGCGAGATCGCGCCCGGGTGCCGTGCGCTTCGCCTCCTCGGGCGTCGGCACGCCGGTGCAGCTCGCGGGCGAGCTGATGATGCAGCTCACCGGGACCCGCATGACGCACGTGCCGTACAAGGGCATCGCGCCCGCGATGGCCGCGATGCTCGGCGGCGAGACCGACGTCACCTTTCCGGCGGTGATCTCGGGCATGCAGCATTTCAGGAGCGGGCGCCTGAAGGCGCTCGCGATCGCGAGCGCGATGCGCTACCCCGGCCTGCCCGACGTGCCGACCGCGGCCGAGGCCGGGCTCGCAGGCTTCGAGGTCGACTACTGGTACGCGGTCTTCGGTCCCGCCGGGCTGCCGCGCCCGGTGGCGGACCGTCTTACGCAAGAGATCACGGCGATCGTCACCACGCCCGCGATGAAGCAAAGCATGCTCGAGCAGGGATCGATCGCGGTCGGCGGAGGTCCTGGCGATCTGGACGCGCTCGTGCGCCGCGAATACGCGCTCTGGTCGAAGGTGGTGAAGGCGGGCAACGTCAAGGCCGAGTGAAACTCGATTCCCCGGACGATTGACTAAGGAGCATGCGACTCGCCCCGGAAGACGACGTCGAAGCGCTGCTGCAGCCGCAGGTGCGCGCGCGGCTTCCGTTTTCGCGGCTGCTCCTGATCTACCTTAATCCGTTCGCGCTATTCAAGGACGTGTCGCGCGGGAACGTGTACGCGCAGCGCGTCGCGCTCGCGTACAACCGCGCGATGCGCTGGATGCTGCTGCGCTACCTGCGCCGCTGGACGACGATCGCGGCGACGCTGTTCGTGTCGATCGCGCCGGCGGAGGCGCTCGCGGCGCAGGCGCCGGTGTTCGTGGTCTCCGCCGCGGCGTCGGCGGTCGGCTGCTGCATCGCCGTCACGGTGATCGTGTGCACGGTCGCCACCTACCTGATGCTGGGACGCCGGGACTAGGCGCGTCCCGCGCTCGCTTTCAGCCCAGACGATCGCGGCCCGCGGCCATACGATCGCCGCCCGCGGCGATGCCGTCGAGATACATCTCCCAGACCTGCAGGTTGCGCTCGCACGCCTCGACCACGGCGTCCTCCATCTTCAGCTGCTTCGCGAAGCGCTCGATCGCGCGCCAGCCCATGTCGGAGTGCTCGATGTCGGCCTCCTCGTGCAGCTCGAAGAACTCGAGATCGGCGTCCGCGAGCCCGAACAGCGCGCCCCAGCGCTCGCGCTCGAGCCCGAACCAGCCGTGCTTCTTCATGGTGCCGGTGCCGTAGCCCGGGACGTTGGCGCGCTCGGCGCAGACGTTCGCGACCACGCCCTCGAGCCAGTGGCGGTTGCTCATCAGCCCCTCCCACGCGGCCCACGCGATCTGCGTCGAGGCGAGCGGCTTCGCGGCGCGGATGTCGCCGCGCTTCATGCCGATCTTCGTGCCGAGGTCCTCGAGGATCTGCCAGTGCGCGCGCCCGCCGCCGTGCTCGTGGTCGGCGATCACCTCCTGGCTGCACGCGCCGATGATGCCGATGCGCGTGTCCCAGTCCGGGCAGTTGGTCGCGACCCTGAGCTTGAGAACCGAATTTCGCTGGCGCGTGTTCAGCCGGTGCTGCAGCACGAACATGCGCGCGCGTCCGCGCGTCAGCGGCTCGCGGAAGAAGCGCGCGCGCTTCGAGAAATCGTCCACGACGCGATCGAGACGCGCCACCACGCTGCCGTTCTTTCCCGCCATTGCCTTGCCGACCCCGCGAAAAAGCCGTGATTATGGATTATCGCCGCGCGCCGCGCTCGCCGCCGGACGCACCTCGGCGAGCAGCTCGGCGATTCTCTCGGGCTGCGCCGGCTTCAGCAGGTGGTGATCGAAGCCCGCCTCTTTCGCGCGCTCGCGCTCGCGCTCGCCGCCCCAGCCGGTGACCGCAATCAGGACGGCGTCGCGCGTCCAGCGCCATTCGCGCAGCTTGCGCGCGAGCAGGTAGCCGTTCATGTTGGGCATGCCGAGGTCGACCAGCGCCGCCTCGGGCTGGAACGCGGCGGCGATCTCGAGCGCCTCGGCGCCGTCGTGGGCGACGCGCACGTCGTGGCCCATCGCGCGCAGGATCATCTCGGTCCCCGTCGCGAGGTCCCGGTCGTCGTCCACCACCAGCACGCGCAGTCCCATGGCGCTCCTTCAGAAGCGCTCGACCCAGGGGCGCAACTCCACCTCCCAGGTCCAGGCGCTGCGGTGCTGGCGCCAGACGTGCAGATAGGTGCTCGCGATCGCGTCGGGCGCGAGCAGGCCATCGGGACCGCGCTCGGCGGCGCGCGGGTCGTCGGCGCGGCCGATGCCGCCGTCGATCACGAAGTGCGCGACGTGGATGCCCTTCGGCGCGAGCTCGCGCGCCAGGCTCTGCGCGAGGCCGCGCAGCGCGAACTTCCCCATCGCGAACGGCGCCGACTCGGCGTAGCCCTTGACGCTCGCCGAGGCGCCGGTGAAGAAGATCGCGCCGCTCTGCTTCGCCAGCATGCGCTTCGCGGCGGCTTGCGCGACCAGGAAGCCCCCGAACGCGCTGACCTCGAGCGAGCGCTTGACCTCGGGCGGGTCGAGCTCGACGACGGGACCGCGCGTGCGGTAGCTCGCGTTGTACACGACCAGGTCGGGCGCCGACCACTTCTTCTCCACCGCGGCGAACGCGGCCTCGACCTGGGCGCGCTCGACCGCGTCGCAGGCGAGCGCGAGCGCGCCCGTCTCGCGCGCGAGCGCCTCGAGCTTGCCGGCGTTGCGCGCGGCGAGCGCCACGCGCACGCCCTCGGCGGCGAGCGCCCGCGCGAGCGCGGCGGAGAGGCCGCTCCCCGCGCCCACGATCAGCGCCGTCTCATCGCGCGCCATGAAGGCTCCTTTCGTCGAGCATGCGCTCGAGCTCTTCGATCAGCGGCAGCTGGCCCGGCATGATCCTGCGCCGCGCCTCGTCGATCCCGAACCAGGCGGCGCGGTCGACCTCCGGGAACTCCCGCATCCGGCCGGAACGCGGCGGCCATTCCATGCTGAACAGGTTGCTGCGCGCGGCGCCCGCGTCGCAGTCGCCTTCGAGGGCGAAGGCGAGGACCAGCTTGCCGCCCGGCTGCCGGCATGGCGCGAGCGCGATCAGATCGCCC
>DATDMW010000398.1:0-10193 GCA_036518595.1 Burkholderiales bacterium | reverse complement strand
CTGCGCGGCGCGGCGCCTACGATCAGCGTCATCGTCTGCAGCATCACGCCGTCGAAATACGAGCGGGTCACGGCGAACTACGCGGCGCTGCTCGCCGGGGTCGATCACGAGATCGTGGGCGTGCACGACGCGCGATCGCTGGCCGAGGGCTACAACCGCGGAGTACGCCGCGCGCGCGGAGAGATCCTCGTGTTCTCTCACGACGACATCGAGATTGTCGCGCCGGACTTCGCGGCCAAGCTCGCGAACCGGCTTTCGGATTTCGCGCTGGTCGGCGTGGCCGGGACCGACCGCGTTTGCGGCGGCAGCTGGATCGATGCCGGCTGGCCGTACGTCCACGGGCAGATCGGCATGCCCGAGCGCGGCGGCCGCGGGATCGTGACGACCGCCTATCTGCTGTCGGAGAGGAGCGCGGGCGCGATGCAGGCGCTCGACGGCGTGTTCTTCGCGTGCCGGCGCGCGGTCGCCGAGAAGATCGGGTTCGACGAGCGCACGTTCGACGACTGGCATCTCTACGACCTGGACTTCAGCTATTCGGCGGCCGTCGCCGGATTTTCCGTCGGCGTCGCGGGCGACATCCTGCTCGTGCACCAGTCGGCCGGAAAGTTCTCGTGCACCTGGCTGGATCATGCGCGCCGGTTCGTCGCCAAGCACAAGATCGCGGATCCGCGCACCTACACCTTCAAAGGAATGGCCCTGCCGTCCGCGGTGCTGCGCTCCGCGCAGGAATGGCGGGCGTGGACGCACTACATGATCGACGGGCGCTGACGCCGCCCCGAGCGTCAGACGTTGAACCTGAAGTGCACCACATCACCGTCGCGCACGACGTAGTCCTTGCCTTCGAGCCTCAGCTTCCCCGCCTCGCGCGCGCCTTGCTCGCCTTTGCAGCCGACGTAATCGTCGTACGCGGCGACCTCGGCGCGGATGAAGCCACGCTCGAAATCGGTGTGGATGACGCCCGCCGCCTGCGGCGCCGTCGCGCCGGCCGGAATCGTCCAGGCGCGCACCTCCTTGGGGCCCGCGGTGAAGTAGGTCTGCAGCCCGAGCAGGGCGTACCCGGCCCGGATCAGGCGATCCAGCCCGGGCTCCTCGAGCCCCATGTCCTCGAGGAAGACCTTCTTGTCCTCGTCCGACAGATCGGCGATCTGGGCCTCGAGCGCAGCCGAGATCGCGACCACGGGAGCGCCCTCGGCCTTGGCATATACCTGCACTTTCTCGAGCAGCGGATTTCCGGCGAAGCCGTGCTCGGACACGTTGGCGACGTACATCGTCGGCTTCATGGTCAGCAGGAACAGCGGCCTGATCACCGCCAGCTCCTCCTTCGACAGCGGAATTCCGCGCGCGGGCTTGCCCTGGTCGAGCGCGGCCTGGACCTTTTCGAGCGCCGCGACCAGGCGCTGGGCCTCCTTGTCGCCGCCGGCGCGCGCGAGCTTCTGGTTCTTGGCGAGCTGCTTCTCGACCGCCGCGAGATCGGCGAGCGCGAGCTCGGTGTTGATGGTCTCGATGTCGGACACCGGGTCGACCTTGCCCGCCACGTGCACGACGTTCGCATCCTCGAAACAGCGCACCACGTGCGCGATCGCGTCGCACTCGCGGATGTTGGCGAGGAACTGGTTGCCAAGTCCCTCGCCCTTCGACGCGCCCGCGACGAGGCCCGCGATATCGACGAATTCGACGACCGCCGGTACGATCTTCTGCGGCTGCGCGATGTCCGCGAGCCTCGCCAGTCTCGGGTCCGGCACCTCGACGATGCCGACGTTCGGCTCGATCGTGCAGAACGGGTAATTCTCTGCCGCGATCCCCGCCTTGGTCAGCGCGTTGAACAAGGTGGACTTGCCGACATTGGGCAAGCCGACGATTCCGCATTGGACGGACATCTCAGGCGGCCTTCGTGTGCAGCTTCAGCATCGCCGCTTCCATCTTGCCGTCCAGCATGAGCGGCGCGACCTCGAGACTGCGCTCGAGCGCCCGCTCGATCTGCTCGCGGTCCTCGGGGGACGGCGACTTGAGCACGTAATCCGGGACGACGGCCTTGTCACCGGGATGGCCGATACCGATGCGCAGGCGCCAGAAATCGTGCGAGCCGAGACGCGCGGCAATGTCCTTTAGGCCGTTGTGGCCCGCTACGCCGCCGCCGAGCTTGATCTTGACCACACCGGGCGGGAAATCGAGCTCGTCGTGCACGACCAGAACTTCCTGCGGCCGGATCTTGTAGAAGTGAACGAGCGGCCCGACCGATTCGCCCGACCGGTTCATGTACGTCTGCGGCATGAGCAGCCAGATGTCCCCGGCCGGGTGCGCGATCTTTCCGAGCAGGCCCGCGTACCGGGACGACGATCTCATGTCCACCCGGCTCGCGGCGGCGAGGCGCGATGCGAACATGAAGCCGACGTTGTGCCGGTCGCGATCATGCTCGCGCCCGGGGTTGCCCAGACCTGCGATCAGCCTGATGGAAGCCATAGATGAAAAAGGGCGCGTTCGTCGCGCCCTTCCTCGCGCGCCGGATCGACCCTACTTCTTCTCGCTCTTGCCTTTGCCCTTGTCCTCGGCAGCGGGGGCGGCGGCTTCGGGCGCCTTCTGCTTGACTGCGGGGACATCGGCGGCGGACGGAGTCGCCTCGGGCGCAGCGGTGCCCTCGGCGGTCGCGGCAGCCGCGGCTGCGGCGGCCTCTTCCTCCTCGATCGCGGCCTTCGGCACTTGCGCCGTCGCGACCGGCGGGTTCTCCTGGCCGCGCAGCATCAGCTCGACGCCCTTCGGCAGCGCCAAATCGCGCACGTGGATCGAGTCGTTGATCTCGAGCTTCGAGAGATCGACCTCGATGAACTCGGGCAGGTCGGCCGGGAGGCAGCGCACGTCGAGCTCGTTCGCGACGTGGCTGATGATGCCGCCCGAGACCTTCACCGCGGGCGAGGCCTCGGCGTTCACGAAGTGCAGCGGCACCTTCATGTGGATCTTCTCTTTCGCCGAGACCCGCTGGAAGTCGATGTGCTGGACCTGCAGCTTGAACGGATGCATGTTCACCGCGCGCAGCAGCACCTGCTCGGTGGCGCCGTCCACTTTCAGCGTCAGGATGGACGCATGGAACTTCTCGTTGCGCAGGTGGTGGAACAGCGCGTTGTGATCGAGCTCGATGGTGAGCGCGGGCTGGCTCCCTCCGTAGACGATCCCGGGGACCTTGCCTTCGCGGCGCAGGCGGCGGCTCGCACCCGTTCCCTGCAGCTTGCGCGCTTGCGCTTGGACTTCGATTGCCATTGGCTTCTCCTAAGTGGGACGCCACCCGCGACCAGGCGGCGACCGTTCAAAAAATCATTCCATGAACAACGAGCTCACCGAGTCCTCGTTGCTGATCCGCAATATCGTCTCCGCGAGCAGCCCGGCGACCGAGAGCACGCGGATCTTCTTGCACGCCTGCCCCGCCTTCGACAACGGGATGGTGTCGGCCACCACCAGCTCGTCCATCGACGAGGCCGCGATGCGCTCGACCGCGCCCCCCGAGAGCACCGGGTGCGTGCAGTACGCGACGACGCGCGTCGCGCCCTCGTTCTTCAGCGCCTCCGCGGCCTTGCACAGCGTGTTCGCGGTGTCGACGATGTCGTCCATGATCACGCAGGTCCTGCCCTTCACGTCGCCGATGACGTTCATCACTTCCGACACGTTCGGCTGCGGCCGGCGCTTGTCGATGATCGCCAGGTCCGACTCCAGCCGCTTCGCCATCGCACGCGCCCGCACCACGCCGCCGACGTCGGGCGACACAACCAGCAGGTTCTCGTACTGATGCTTCCATACGTCTCCGAGCAGCACCGGCGTGGCATAGATGTTGTCCACCGGCACGTCGAAAAATCCCTGGATCTGGTCGGCGTGCAAGTCCATCGTCAGCACGCGGTCTACGCCCGCGGCCTGCAGCATGTTCGCCACTACCTTGGCGCTGATCGCCACGCGCGCCGAGCGCGGACGCCGGTCCTGGCGCGCGTACCCGAAGTACGGGATCGCCGCCGTCACCCGCGCCGCGGAGGCGCGCTTCAGCGCGTCCACCATCAGCAGCACTTCCATTAGGCTCTCGTTCGCCGGCGCGCAGGTCGAGTGCAGCACGAAGCAGTCCTTGCCGCGCACGTTCTCGAGCACCTCGACCATGATCTCGCCGTCCGAGAACGTGCCCACCGTCGCATGGCCCAGGGGGATGTTGCGCCGGCGCACCACCGCGTGCGCGAGCAGCGGGTTGGCGCTGCCGGTGAACACCATCAGGCTTTCGTACGCCATGTCTCCCTCTACCGGCTACCGTCTCTGCGGGCGACGGGTTCCCGGCTTTCTTCTACCCCGGAAATGCGAGCAGCCGCGAATCTGCGGCTGCGCGGTGGGCCGAAAAACTGGCTGGGGAGGAAGGATTCGAACCCTCGCATGGCGGAATCAAAATCCGCTGCCTTAACCAGCTTGGCGACTCCCCAAGCGCTAACCATGGTCCAGCAAATCCGCGAGCGGATGTCGATCCAGCCCGCGGGCGACGAAGCCGGTCATTTTATCCGGCATGCCGGATAAAACGTCGCGCGCCTCGCGTTCGCTTGGAAACTCGGCGAACACGCACGCGCCGGACCCACTCAAGCGCGCATCGCCGAACTGCTTCAGCCAAGCCAGATGCGCCGCGACTTCCTCGTGGCGCCTGCATACGACGGGCTCCAGGTCGTTACGCCCGAAGCCAGCCGAAAAGCTTGATATTTTGATGGTTTTTGAATTTCGTGTCAATTCGGGAGCGTCGAAAATGGCCTTCGTCGACACGGCGAGCGGCGGCACGAGCACGGCGTACCAAGCGGCGGGCAGCGCGAGCGCCGTGAGCCGCTCGCCGACGCCTTCGGCGAACGCGTTCCGCCCGAAGACGAAGAACGGAACATCCGCGCCGAGGCTCAACCCGAGGCGCGCGAGGTCCTCCGGGGACGCGCCGAGCCTCAGCAGCCGGTTCAGGACCACGAGCGTGGTCGCGGCGTCGGAGCTGCCGCCGCCCAGCCCGCCGCCCACGGGGATGCTCTTTTCGATCTCGATATCCACACCCTGCCTGGAGCCCGATTCCGCGAGGAGCAGCCGCGCCGCGCGCACCGAGAGCTCGGTCGATTCGTCGATCCCGGGAAGCGGCCGCATCAGCGCGACACGGCCGTCGTCGCGGGGCGCGTAGCGCAGCCGATCGCGGCGGTCGATCAGCCTGAAGGCGCTCTGCAGGAGGTGATAGCCGTCTTCCCGCCGACCCACCACGTGCAGGAAGAGGTTCAGCTTCGCGGGCGCCGGCCAGGCGCGGTCCCAGAGGCTCATCCCGACCACTGATCGACGATCAGCCGGATCTCGAGATTCGGCCGCGTCAGCCGGAGCCGCGAGGGACGGTCCCCGTCGAACGCCTGGTACTCGACCTTCCAGTCGTCCTGAACGAACGCGACGAGGCGCTCGCCTTCGCGGCGCAGCTGCTCAGCGCGCCCCGGCGCCGGATGCCCCTGGACCCAGTCGGGAAGTCCTTCGAGCGGCAGCCGCCAGCCGAGCACGCGCTCGGTCAAGGTCTCGGCGTCGGGCGCGCGGTGCTCCTTGCCGTCGGCGACGAGCTGCACCTCGCCGTCGGAGCGCCGGATCCGAGCCACGCCCTGGCCGAGAAACGACGTGATGAGAAGGTCGTCGGCTTGTGGCGAATGGCGCCATGCGATGTTGCCCGAGGCGCCGTCGGAGCCGTAGCGAACGGCGACCCGGCCGTGCAGCTCGAACGCGCCTTCGCCCTGCGGCGTCTCGGGCTTCGGGAGCGTCGCGCACGCGGCGATCGCGACCGCCGCGACCCAGACGAGCGCCAGTCGCCGCACGGCCCGCGTCCTCAGCGCTTCAGGCGCTTGAGAGTGCTCGCGATCGCCTCGTTGCCCGGGTCCTTCTGCGCCGCGTCGCGCAGGACACGCTCGGCGTCGTCGCGGCGACCGAGTACCCACAGCACCTCGCCGAGATGGGCGGCGATCTCGGCGTCGGGCCGCGCGGCATACGCCTTCTGCAGCCACTCGAGCGCGTCCTTGGTCTTTCCCTGACGGTACAGGACCCAACCCATGCTGTCGATGATGAAGGAGTCGTCCGGCGAGAGCTTCAGCGCCTTCTCGATCAGCTCGCGCGCCTCGGGGAGCCGCTCGTTGCGGTCAGCGAGCGAGTAGCCGAGCGCGTTGTACGCGTGCGCGTAGTCGGGCCTGAGCGCGATGAGCTTGCGCAGCGACGACTCGAGGATGTCCATGCGGTCGAGCTTCTCGGCCAGCATCGCGTGGTCGTACAGCAGGTCGGGCTGGTTCGGCAGCTTGTCGAGCGCCTGCTGCACCATGTCGAAGGCGGCCTTCGGCTGGTTCGCGTCGCGCAGGAGCTGCGCCTCGGCGAGAATGAGCTGTATGCGCTGCTGACCGTTTTGCGGCTCGGTCTGGTGCAGCCGCTCGCGCGCGGCAGCGAGCTTGCCCTGCTTGGACAGGACCTGCGCGGACCGGATCCGGGCGGCGAGATAGTGCTCGCCACCGGTGATCTCGTCGTACCAGCGCAGCGCTTCGGGGAGCTTCTTGCGATCCTCGGCGATCTGGCCGAGGTACAGGCGCACGCCGTTCTTGTCGCGATAGCTTCCCTGCAGCAGGCGCTTCAGATTCGCCTCGGCGGCGTCGTAGTCGTTGAGCTGCAGAGAGAGCAGGGCTACGGCGAAGGTGACGTCCGAGTTGTCCGGATACGCGGCGAGCAGCTTCTGGAACTCGCCGCGCGCTTCGGCGATCTTTTTCTGCGAGACCAGCAGCCGTGCGTAGTCCAGGCGCACTTCGCGCGAGCCCGGGTTGCTCTTCAGGAAGGTCTCGAGCCGGGCGGCCGCGGCGTCCGGGGACTTGCGCTGCAGCAGCTGCGCCTCGAGCAGCACGGCGTTGTCCCAATCGGGACGCAGTTGCTCCGCCTGCCGGATCTCGGCGAGCGCGAGCTCCTCGTCGCCGGCGCCGGCGGCGGTCTGCGCCACGGCGAAGTGTGCCTGCGGCACGCGCGGATAGCGCTGCGCGAGCGTGCGCACGAGCTTGAGCGCCGACTTCTTGTCCTGGGCGCTCGCGAGCGCGCGTCCGAGCTGCGAGAAGGTCTCCGCGGGCTTCACGGCGCCGTCGGCGAGCAGCTTGTCGAAATGCGGAAGCGCCTCGTCGTAGCGGCCGGCGTTGACCAGCAGTCCCGCGAGCGCCTGGCGCGCGCGGGTCGACTGGGGCTCGGTCTCCTGCCAGATCTGGGCCGCCTCGACAGCGGCGTTCGCCATGCGCGCGTACATCGCGACCTCGGTGGCGCGGCGCGCGATGCGCGGGTCGCGCGTACGCTTGGCGAGATCGACATAGGCCTGCGCGGCCAGCGTGACGTCGCCGCGCTGCGTCGCGATCTCGGCAAGCAGGAACTCGTACAGGACCGTTTCCGTGAGGTCCTGCGGCGGCAGCGCCGGTGCAACGCCGCGCTCCGGCGTTTCGAAGAACGAGCTCGCGTCGCCGTCGTCGGCGTCCCCGCCATCGTCGTCGGAGCCCGGCTTCACGGCCCGTCCGGCGCATGCGGCGAGAGCACCCGCGAGCAGCGCCACGGCGATTCCCCGGACCGGGATTCGCATGCGTAGCACGGAGCACAAGACGCGGGAGGACATGAGGTGGGCCTGCTGTCGCGGAACCGACAGTTTAGGTATATTTCGATGGGACGACAATAATAAAAGCCCGAGCGCGTCACGAATCCATGCCCGAACTGCCCGAAGTCGAAATCACCCGCCGCGGCATCGAGCCCTTCGTCGCCGGCCGCACGATCACCGGGGTCGCGATCCGCAACCCGAACCTGCGCTGGCGCGTGCCGCGCACGCTCGCGCGCACGATCATCGGTCAGCAGGTGAAGCGCGTCGACCGGCGCGGGAAATATCTGCTGCTCGAGTGCGGCTCGGGGTCCCTCATCCTGCACCTGGGCATGTCGGGCAGCCTGCGCGTGATCGATCCGCGCGCGCCGGCAAGCGCGCACGACCACGTCGACCTCGTGTTCGGCGACAAGGCGCTGCGCCTGCGCGACCCGCGGCGCTTCGGCGCCCTGCTGTGGCAGCCGGGCGACGTGCGGCTCCACCGGCTGCTCTCGGGCCTGGGCGTCGAGCCGCTCTCGGAGGAGTTCTCGGCCGATTATCTTTACGCCGCGACGCGGCGGCGCCAGGCGGGCATCAAGCAGGTCCTCATGAACGCCAACATCGTCGTCGGGGTCGGCAATATCTACGCGAACGAGAGCCTGTTCCGGGCCGGCGTGCATCCGCGCCGTCGCGCGCGGCGGGTGACGCGCGCCGAATGCGAGCGTCTGGTGATCTCGATCCGGGAAACGCTGCGCGACGCGCTCGCCGCGGGCGGCAGCAGCCTGCGCGACTTCGTCCACTCGGACGGCGCCTCGGGATATTTCCAGCAGAGCTATTACGTCTACGACCGCGCGGGGTTGCCCTGCCGCGTGTGCGCCTCCGCGATACGGGTCGCGCGCCTGGGCAGCCGCTCCAGCTTCTTCTGCACCGCGTGCCAGAAGTAGCCGGCGAGGCTATTTCTTGCGTTCGTCCACCTTCTTCGCGAGCGCCTGCCTGACGCGCGGGTGCACGAACTGTCCGACGTCGCCGCCGAGCGAGGCGATCTCGCGCACGATGGTCGCCGAGATGAACATGTACTGCTCCGAAGGCGTCAGGAACAGCGTCTCGACGTCGGGATACAGGTTACGGTTCATCCCGGCCATCTGGAATTCGTACTCGAAGTCGGACACCGCGCGCAGCCCGCGCAGGATCGCGCGCGCTTTCTGCGCGCGCACGAAGTCCATGAGCAGCCCGTCGAACGACTCAACCGTCACGTTCTCGTAGGGAGCGAGCACCTCGCGCGCGAGTCGCACGCGCTCGGCGAGGTTGAAGAACGGCTGCTTCGGGCTGCTGCCCGCGACGCCGACGACCAGCTCGTCGAACAGCGCGGAGGCGCGCCGCACGAGATCCTCGTGCCCGCGCGTGATCGGGTCAAACGTTCCGGGGTAGACGGCCCTGATCATCGGGATCCCTTCCCAAGAGATGGTAGTGCACCTGGCCGGCCCGGGCCTGCCTGATCATCGTCCAGCCCGCGGCAACACGGAGCGGCGCATCGCTTTCCACGTACACGCGCGCGTCCGGCGCGAGCACCGGCGGCAATAACGACAGGGCCTGCTCCGCGAGCGCCAGCCGGTAGGGCGGATCCACGAACACGACGTCGTACCGCACGCCAGGGACGCGCAGGAATTCTAGCGCATCGCCGTGCACGAGGCGCACATTGGCTGCATCGAGCGCGCGCGCGGACGCGCGCAGCGACTCGAGCACGCGCGGATGCTTCTCCACCATCACCACCGAGCGCGCGCCGCGCGACGCCGCCTCGAAGCCGAGCGCGCCGCTGCCGGCGAAGAGGTCCAGGCAGTCCAGGTCGGCGAGCGTCTGCCCGAGCCAGTTGAACAGCGTCTCGCGCACGCGGTCGGGCGTGGGGCGCACGCCCGCGACATCGCCGAAATCGACGATCCTGCTGCGCCAGCGACCGCCGATGATGCGTACGGTGTTCGGCCTACTGCGCCGCACCGGCTACGACCGTCGTCAGCTCCTCCGGGCGCACGCGGCGCGAGAATGCCGAGCGCACGCTCTCGAGCGTCACCGCCTTGATGCCGGGGATGAACTTGTCCAGCCAGTCGAGCGGCAGGCGGTAGAAGCCGATCATGGCCACCTGATCCAGAATCTTGCGGTTCGAATCGAGTCGCAGCGGAAAGCTGCCGACCAGGCTGCGCTGCGCGGCGGCGAGCTCCTTCGCCGTCGGACCGTTCTTGATGAAGTCGTCGAGCACCGCGCGCGCCTGCTTGAGCGCCTCGTCGGCCTGGTCGTTGCGCGTCTGCAGGCCCATGAGGAAAGGCCCGCGCGCCGCGAGCGGCAGGAAATAGCTGTAGGCGCTGTAGGCGTAACCGCGCTTCTCGCGCACCTCGTTGTAGAGGCGCGAGACGAAGCCGCCGCCGCCGAGCACGAAATTGCCCACGAACAAGGAGAAGTAATCCGGGTCGTCGCGCGCGAGGCCTGGCATGCCGGCGAGCACATGACTTTGCGCCGAGGGGCGGGGAATTCGCTCGAGCTGTCCGTGTGCGGGCGGCTGCGCCAGTTCGAGGCGCGGCCCGTCGTCGGGGCCCGCGGGCAGCCGCGCCGTGAGCGC
>DATDMW010000397.1:0-7170 GCA_036518595.1 Burkholderiales bacterium | reverse complement strand
CTCCGAGCGCACCAGGCCGTCGCCGTGCTCGCCTGAGTACGCGGCGCCCTTGTAGCTCTTCACGAGCGCGCACGCCTCCTCGGCGATCGCGCGCATCTTCTTCGCGCCGTCCTCCTTCATGGTGAGCACCGGGCGCACGTGCAGCGTGCCGACCGACGCGTGCGCGTACCACGTGCCCTCGGTGCCGTGCTTGCGGAAGACCTCGGTCAGGCGCTCGGTGTAGTCGGCGAGATTCTCGAGCGGCACGGCGCAGTCCTCGATGAAGGACACGGGCTTGCCGTCCCCCTTCATCGACATCATGATGTTCAGCCCTGCCTTGCGTACCTCCCAGACGTCGCGCTGCAGCTGGGCGTCGACGATCTCGATCACGCTCCCGGGATGGCCGAGGTCGCCCATGAGGGCGGTCAGCTCCTTCAGCTTCTTCACCTGCGTATCGCGGTCGTCGCCCGAGAACTCGACCAGCAGGATCGCTTCCGGATCGCCCGAGATGAACTTCTCGACGATCGGCCGGAAGGCCTCGTTCGCGCGCGCGAGCCCGATCATGGTGCGGTCGACCAGCTCGACCGCGCTCGGGCCGAGCTTGACGATGTGCTGCGGCGCTTCCATCGACTTGCGGAAGGTCGCGAAGTGGCACACGCCGAGCGCGCGCTGCTTCGGGATCGGCGACAGCTTCAGGTGGATGCGCTTCGAGTACGCGAGCGTCCCTTCGGAGCCCACCAGCAGCTGCGCGAAGTTCCAGTCGGAGGCGGGCCGCACCAGGTCGAGGTTGTAGCCCTGCACGCGGCGCAGCACCTTGGGCCAGCGCGATTCGATCTCGAGGTACTCGCGCTCGGCGATCGAGCGCACCTTCCGCGCGAGCTCGGCGTAGCGCGCGTCGCCCGCGAGGCGCGAGAGGTCCGAAGCGACGACACCGAAGTGATGCTCGCTGCCGTCGGCGAGCACCGCGTCGATGCCGGCGACGTTGTGCACCATGTTGCCGTAGCGGATCGAGCGCGAGCCGCACGAGTTGTTGCCCGCCATGCCACCGAGCGTCGCCTGCGCGCTGGTCGACACGTCGACGGGAAACCAGAGGCCATGCGGGCGCAGCTGCGCGTTCAGCGCGTCGAGCACCAGGCCCGGCTGCACAACCGCCGTCGCGCGTTCCCTGTCGAAGGCGACGACCTGGTTCAGGTGCTTGCTGTTGTCGATGACGAGCGCCGCGCCGACCGTCTGCCCGCACTGCGAGCTGCCCGCTCCCCGCGCGAGTATGGGAACGCCCTCCTCCACCGCGATCTGCATCGCGATCTTCGCGTCGGCCTCGGACTTCGGCACGACGACTCCGACCGGCTCGATCTGGTAGATCGAGGCGTCGGTGGAATAGCGTCCGCGGCTGCCCGCGTCGAAGAGCACCTCGCCCTCGATCTCGCGGCGCAGGCGAGCCGCGAGCGCCGAGTCCCCGATCCTCGGGTGGAACGAGACGGTGAAGACCGGGCCCGGCGCGCGGTCCACGGATCGCCTACTTCGCTTCGGCGGGCTGCTTCTCGGCCTCGAGCATCGCCTCGAGCAGCACGTCGGACGGCTGCGCGCCCTCGACCGCGAGGCGCCGGTTGAAGATGAAGAAAGGCACGCCATGAATGCCCATGGCCTTCGCGTGCTCCTCCTCCTCGGCGACGTTCTTCAGCAGCTCGGCGTCGGCAATCGCGGTCTCGGCCTCGTTGCGGTCGAGGCCCGACTCGGCGGCGACCGCGACCAGCGTCTGCGGATCGGTGAGATCGCGGCCGTCGACGAAGAACGCCTTCATCAGCGCCTCCTTCACCGCGGGCTGCGCGCCGCGTCGGCGCGCCCACTCGATCAGCGCGTGCGCGGGCAGCGTGTTCGGCTGGCGCTCGATGCGGTCGAACGCGAAGTCGATGCCGAGCGGCTTGCCCGCGTGCACGAGGCGCTCGTGCGCGCCGTAGCCGCGCGGGCCGAACTTGCGTTCGATGTACTCGGCGCGCGGCACGCCTTCGCGCGGCACGTCGGGGTTCAGCTGGAACGGGTGGTAGGTGACCTCGGGCGCGGGCGCGCCGGGGTGCTTCGCGCGGTAGAGCTCGAGCGCGCGCTCGAGGCGCCGCTTGCCGACGTAGCACCACGGGCAGACCACGTCGGAGACGACATCGATGGTGAGGGGCATGGCGAAATCCGTGAGATGGGACCCGAGGAACGCGCGGGTTGATTCCATGATACCAGTTGTGGCACCAGCGCTTTTCGATTAAGTTAGCCGACTCCAATCCCGATTCGAGCCCCCGCCATGGCGCACCGTAGCGGCCGACACTTCCTGCAGATCCCCGGGCCGACCAACGTGCCCGACCGCGTGCTGCGCGCGATCGACAACGCGACGATGGATCACCGCGGACCGGAGTTCGGGCGCATGGGACTCGAGATTCTGGAGGGCCTGAAGACGGTGTTCCAGACGAAGCAGCCGGTGGTGATCTACCCCGCGTCGGGGACCGGCGCCTGGGAGGCGGCGCTCGTCAACACGCTGTCGCCGGGCGACCGCGTGCTGATGTGCGAGACCGGCCACTTCGCGTCGCTGTGGCAGAAGATGGCGGGCAAGCTCGGGCTCTCGGTCGAGCTCATCCCGACCGACTGGCGCCGCGGCGCGGATCCGGCGGCGATCGAGGCGAAGCTGAAAGAAGACCGCGGGCACACCATCAAGGCGGTATGCGTCGTCCACAACGAGACCTCGACCGGGGTGACCAGCCGCATCGGCCCCGTGCGCAAGGCCATCGACGCCGCCGGCCATCCCGCGCTTTTCATGGTCGACACCATCTCCTCGCTCGCGTCGATCGACTACCGCCACGACGAATGGGGCGTCGACGTCACCGTGGCCGGATCGCAGAAAGGGCTGATGCTGCCGCCCGGCCTCTCGTTCAACTGCGTGAGCGAGAGGGCGCGCAAGGCGTCGCAATCGGCGAAGCTGCCGCGCTCGTACTGGAGCTGGGACGAGATGCTCTCGAACAACAAGAGCGGCTACTTCCCGTACACGCCCGCGACCAACCTGCTCTACGGGCTGCGCGAGGCGCTGCGCATGCTGGAGGAGGAAGGGCTGCAGAACGTGTTCGCGCGCCACAACCGCCACGCCGAGGCCACCCGGCGCGCCGTGCGCGCCTGGGGCCTCGAGATCCTGTGCGCGGTTCCCGAGGAGTACTCGAGCTCGCTCACCGCGGTGACGATGCCCGCGGGCCACGACGCCGACCGCCTGCGCAAGATCATCCTCGACGCCTACGACATGTCGCTCGGCACGGGGCTCGGCCGTCTCGCCGGCAAGGTGTTCCGCATCGGCCATCTCGGCGACTTCAACGATCTCGCGCTCGCGGGCACGCTCGCCGGCGTCGAGATGGGCCTGGAGCTGGCGGCGGTGCCGCACAGGAAGGGCGGCGTGCTCGCGGCGCTCGATCACCTGGCCGAGTGCGCGAAAGGCGCTTCGGCCGCGCGCAAGGCCGCATGACGATTCGCAGCCGCGGGCGGAACACGACGACACCGCGGCGCTTTTTTTTGACCCGAGGAGAAGCCATGAGACACGTCCGATTCGCCCTGGGAGCGCTTGCGGCGCTCGGTCTTTCGGGACCCGTCCACGCGCAGACCGAGCTCAAGCTCGGCCACGTCGGCGAGCCCGGCTCGCTGATCGGCGCGGCAGCCGACGAGTTCGCCCGGCGCGCCAACGCCAAGCTCGGCGGCAAGTTCAAGGTGGTGACCTACGGCTCGAGCCAGCTCGGCGGCGACAAGGAGATGATGCAGAAGATGAAGCTCGGGACCATCGACATGGTCGAGCCGTCGACGATCATGTCCTCCGAGGCCGACATCTTCGGCGTGTTCGAGATGCCGTACCTCGTGAAGAGCCGCGAGCACATGAAGCGCATCGAGAAGGAGCTCTTCTGGTCGAAGATCGAGCCGGACGCGGAGAAAAAGGGCGTCAAGGTCCTCGCCGTGTGGGAGAACGGCTTTCGCCACATCACCAACAACAAGCATCCGATCAACACGCCGGCGGACCTGAAGGGCATCAAGCTGCGCGTCCCCGAGGGCAAGTGGCGCGTGAAGATGTTCCAGGCGTACGGTGCCAATCCGAGCCCGATGAAGTTCTCGGAGGTGTTTACCGCGCTGCAGACCGGCGTCATGGACGGCCAGGAGAATCCGTTCTCGCAGATCGCCAGCGCGAAGTTCTACGAGGTGCAGAAGTACCTCTCGCTCACGGGCCACGTCTATACGCCCTCGTACCTGGTGGTGGGCACGCGCAAGTGGAACACGTACCCCGCGGACGTTCGCAAGATCCTCGAGGAGACGGCGAAGGACACGCAGGCCTGGGTGTACGAGAAGGCCGCCAAGGACGACGAGCAGCTGCTCGCGATGATGAAAAAAGCCGGCATCCAGGTGAACAACGCCAACAAGGACGCGTTCATCGCGGCGTCGAAGCCGGTGTACGACGAGTTCGCGAAGGAAGTTCCCGGCGCGAAGCAGGTCATCGACCGCGCCATCGAGCTCGGGAAGTAGCCGCGCCGTTTTCGGGGAGGAGCATGCGCATCGAAGCTGTGCGCTCGGCGTTCGAGCGCTTCCTGGAAGTCGTGGTCATCGTCCTGATGGTCACCCTCTCGGCCGAGGTGACGCTCGGGATCGTGTACCGCACGATCGGCAGCTCGCTCGTCTGGTACGACGAGGTCGCGGCCATCCTGCTCGCGTGGCTCACGTTCTACGGCTCGGCCCTGGCGGCGCTCAAGCGCGCCCACATCGGCTTCCCCGGGCTGGTGAACTCGCTGGCGCCGCGCTGGCGCGTGCCCGCGGTCGTCTTCGCGGAGGCATGCGTGATCGCGTTCTTCGCACTGCTCGGCTGGGTCGGGTACGCGGTGCTCGACGTGCTCTCGACCGACTTCCTGGTGAGCCTGCCCTCGGTCTCGGTCGCGTGGACCCAGTCGGTGATCCCGATCGGCGCCCTGCTCTTCATCCTCGCCGAGGTCCTGACGGTCCCGGGGCTGATCGCGTCCGCGCGCGGCCGCGGCGCGATCGCGTCGAGCGATCTCGCCGAGAAGCTGCACTGAAACATGGAAATCCTCGTCCTCTTCGGCTGCGTGCTGGTCCTCGTCCTGCTCAACATCCCGATCGCGGTCGCGCTCGGCATCGTGGCCATCGCAGCCATCGTCGTGACGCAGGGCGTCGCGAGCCTGCCCAACCTCCCGGTCGTGCTCTACAACGGCGCGACCAACTTCCCGCTGATCGCGATCCCGCTGTTCATCCTCGCCGGCTCGATCATGAACGCGTCGGGCATCTCGCGGCGCCTGATCGCATTCGCCTCGGCGGTCCTTGGCTGGATCCGCGGCGGCCTGTCGATCGTGTCGATCGGGACGTCGATGTTCTTCGCGGAGATCTCGGGCTCGGCGGTCGCGGACGTCGCGGCGCTCGGCTCGGTGCTGATCCCGGCGATGGAGCGGCGCGGCTACTCGAAGGAGTTCGCGTGCGCCGTGATGTCGTCGTCCGCGACGCTCGCGGTCATCATCCCGCCGTCGATCCCGATGATCCTGTACGCCGTGATCGCTGGGACGTCGGTGGTGCAGCTGTTCGTCGCCGGCATCGTGCCCGGCATCATCGGCGGACTGGGCCTGATGGGCATGGCCTACTGGTTCGCGCGCCGCTACAACTTCCCGGTCGAGGAATCGTTCCGCCTCGCGCACGTGTGGAAGACCTTCAAGGAGGCGATCTGGGCCTTCCTCATGCCGGTCATCATCCTCGGGACCATCTTCGGAGGCGTCGTGACGGCGACCGAAGGGGCCGCGATGGCGGTGATCGCGGCCCTGTTCATCGGGTTGTTCGTCTACCGCGAGCTCGACCTCGCGCACCTGAAGCAGGCGGTCATCGAGGGCGGCGTGCAGACCGCGGTCGTCATGCTGCTCGTCGCGACCAGCGCCCTGCTCGGGGTCTATCTCACCGAGGCGCAAGTCCCGCAGAAGCTCGCGGCCAGCGTCGCCTCTTTCACGACGAACAAGTGGGTCGTGCTCGCCATCCTGAACGTGCTTTTCCTGATCCTGGGCCTGTTCCTGCATTCCGCGGCGGCGATCATCCTCACCGTGCCGGTCGTCATGCCGCTCGTCAACGCGGCCGGGATCGACCCGGTGCATTTCGGCCTGATCGTGACCATCAATCTCGGCATCGGCCAGCAGACGCCCCCGGTTGCGAGCGTGCTCATGACCGCCTGCGCGATCGGCAAGGCCGACATGTGGGAGGTCACGAAGATCAACGTGTGGTTCGTCGCGGTGCTGATGGCGGTGCTGCTCCTGGTCACCTACGTGCCGGCGACCGGGATGTGGCTGGTCGACCTGCTCTACCGCTGAAGCGCGCGGCTCAACGCCCCTTGAACTCGGGCTTGCGCCCCGCCCTGAACGCCGCGCGCCCCTCGCGGTAGTCGTCGCTCGTGTAGCAGGCTTCGATCATCGCCGCCACCGAGCGCAGGTCGCGCCGGTCCGGGTCCTTGTAGCCCTCGACGAGCGAGCGCTTGATCGAGGCGACCGCGAGCGGCGCCGCGTTCGCGAACATCTCGGACCACTCGCCGAACACGGCGTCGAGCTGGTCGGCGGGCGCCACGCGGTTGACGAGATGCATGTGATAGGCCTCCTCGGCGCCGAAGATCTTCCCCGAGAACATGACCTCGGCGCTGTGCGCGGGTCCGACGACGTGCGCGAAGCGCATCGTGCTCGCGTACGAGATGCCGAAGCCGAGCTTCGCCGCCTGCAGCGAGAATTGCGCGTTGTCCGCGCAGATGCGCATGTCGCAGTGGAGCGCCATCGCCAGCCCGCCCCCGTAGCACAGGCCGCGGATCATGGCCAAGGTCGGCTTCGGGACGCTGACCAGCGCCTCGTTCGCCTCGTCGACCACGACGTTGTAGCTCGAGGTCGCGCTGATCGAGTCGCGCGCGTGCTCGAACTCGGCGACGTCGGCGCCCGCCGAGAAGTCGGCGCCGTCCCCGCGTAGCGCGATCACCCGCACACCCGTGTCGAGCGCGAGCGCGCGCACCGCGTCGGGGATGCCGCGCCAGATGTCGTACGAGAGCGCGTTGCGCTTGGTCAGGTTCGAGAACACGATCCACCCGACCCGGCCTTCCCGCCGCGTGATCAGATCCGACATGGCCACCCCTCCCGTGGGCTCGTCAAACGATGTTCCTGCGAC
>DATDMW010000396.1:0-2629 GCA_036518595.1 Burkholderiales bacterium | reverse complement strand
GAAGCAATACACCGAGAGCGGCATCGCGGCGCGCAGCTCGTCGGCCTCCAGGCGCCGACCGAAGCGGCGCATCGTCTCCTGGAACGGGTAGGGCGTGCCGTCGGCGCGCAACGCGATCGTCTCGCCGTCGAGGATCAGCTCGCGCGCCCGGGCGCCGCGCACGGCGGCGACCACCTCGGGCACCGCCTCGGTGACGTCGTTCAGGTTGCGCGTGTACGCGCGCACCTCGTCGCCCGACTTGTGCAGCTGCAGGCGCACGCCGTCGAGCTTCCACTCGAACGCGGCCTCGCCGAGGCGCTCGAGCGCGTCGGCCACGTCCTCGGCGGGCTGCGCGAGCATCGGCTGCACCGGCCGGAAGATCTTCAGCGCGAAGCGCGCGAGACCGGCGTCGCCCTCGGCGAGCGCGGCCTGCGCGATCGCGGGTAGCCCGCCCGCGCGCATCGCGGCCGCGCGCACGCGCGCCGGCGGCAGGCCGGCCGCGCGCGCGATGGCGTCGACCATGACGCCTTCGAGCGCGCCCTGGCGCAGCTCGCCGAGCAGCAGCCGCGCGAGGAAGTCCTGCTCGTCGGCGGTGGCGCGCGCGAACAGACCGGCCAGCCGCCGCCGCCGCTCGGCGGCGGACCCGGCGCCGCTCAATCGTGCAATTTCATCGAGCTCGCGGTCGACGGCCGGGATCTCGAGCGTCGCAACGGCCGCGGGCGCGGTCTCGAGCGCCGCCTGCAGCGCCGCGTAGCCGACGCCCGATTTCCCCTGGCGCGTCTCGCCCGAGAGGTACGCGACCCCGAGCGCGGCCTCGTCGGGCGGCAGGCGCCGCAGCACGGCGGCGAGCGCGTCGATCTTCGCCAGGCGGCTGCGCGTCGCCGCCACGCGCGCGGAGGCGGCGATCAGCTCGGCGAGCAGCATGGCGTTATCATGAGCTCATCCGCACGAATTCCCTCGACCCCGCATTGTCCAACGAGCCATCATGCCGCGTTACCTCAAGTTTGCGCTGATCGGACTGGCCGGCCTGGTCGTCGTCGTCCTCGCCGTGGTCGCGATCGTCGCCGCCACCTTCGACCCCAACGACTACAAGCCGCTCCTGATCAAGCTGGTCCAGGAGAAGCAGCAGCGGACGCTCGACATTCCCGGGCGCATCCGGCTCACGTTCTTCCCCAAGATCGGCGCCGACCTCGGCAAGGTGAGCCTGTCGGAGCGCGGGAGCAAGGACACGTTCGCCTCGGTGGAGTCGGCGCGCGTCTCGGTCGCGCTGCTGCCGCTGCTCGCGAAGAAAGTCGTCGTCGATCGCGTCGCCGTCGACGGCATCCGGGCCAACCTGAAAAAGCGCAAGGACGGCACCACGAATTTCGACGATCTGGCCGGCGGCGGGGAGAAGACCTCGCCCAAGGACCAGCAGGTGCTCGTGCTCGCCGTCGACGGCGTCGACCTCACCAACGCCGATATCGTCTACGAGGACGACAAGGCCGGCGCGCGCTACGAGCTCGCCGGCGCGACGCTGAAGATCGGCAAGCTCGGCGAGGGCGTGAGCGACGACTTCTCGTTCCGCGGCAAGGTGCGATCGAAGAGCCCGGCCGCAGACGCCGACGTCTCGCTGAAGACGAAGTACACGATGCATCTCCAGAAGAAGCAGATCCAGCTCAAGGACCTCTCGGCCGAAGTCACGGGCAGCGTCGCGGACCTGAAAAACGTCGCGGCCGGCGTCTCGGGAGGCGCGGACGTGCTGCTCTCGCCGCTCTCGGCTTCGGTTTCCGCGCTCGCCGTGTCCTTCAAGGCGAAGCAGGCGTCGGGCGATCTCGCGGCGAAGCTCGAGGTCCCCGCGCTCAAGTACGCGGGCGACCGGGTCGAGGCGCCGAAGCTCTCGGCCGACGTCACGCTCCCGGGCTCCTCGGGCGCGATGCACGTCACCGCCGCGGGCAGCGCGAGCGCGAACCTGGACAAGCAGACCGCCGCGGCCGACCTCTCGGGCAAGCTCGACGAGAGCAACTTCACCGCCAGGCTCGCGGTGGAGAAGTTCTCGCCCATGACCTACGGTTTCGACGTCTCGGTCGACCAGCTCGACGTCGATCGCTACACCGGCAAGCCGGGCGCGAAGCCCGCGCCGAAAGGCGGCGGGGACGGCGGCGGCGCGGCGAAATCGCCGGCGTCCGCGCCCGCGCCCGAGACGCCGATCGACCTGTCCGCGCTCAAGGACCTGAACGCGCATGGCAGCGCGAAGATCGGCAAGCTCAAGGTCGCGGGGATCAACGCGTCCAACGTGCAGCTGCAGTTGCGCGCGGCGGGCGGCAAGGCCGACGTGAGCCCGCTCGCCGCCGACCTGTACCAGGGCAAGCTCGCGGGCTCGGCGTCGGTGAACGCGTCGCCGGTGCGGCTCGCGCTGAAGCAGAACCTGACCGGCGTCAGCGTCGGCCCGCTGCTCAAGGACCTGATGGGCCAGGACCGGCTCGAGGGCCGCGGCAACGTGTCGCTCGACGTCACCTCGCAGGGCGACACCGTGTCGGCGATCAAGAAGGCGCTCGGCGGCAGCGCGCGCCTGGACCTGCGCGACGGCTCGATCCGCGGCGTCAACATCGCGCAGGCGATCCGCGGCGCGAAGGCGGCGCTCGGCCGCGGCGGCGGCGAGGGCGCGGGCAAG
>DATDMW010000395.1:0-10370 GCA_036518595.1 Burkholderiales bacterium | reverse complement strand
AAGGCGTGGTCGGCCTCGGGATACTTGTGGATCGTGACGAGCGGATTCGGCGAGAGGCGCCGCTCGATCAGGTCGTTCACCTCGGCCTGCACCCAGCGGTCCTTCATGGCCATGTGCAGCATGAAGGGCTTGCTCAGGTTCTTCGCTTCGCGGATGTTGTGCTCGATGTAGGTGCCGTAATAGGCGACCGCGCACTCCATCCTCGTGCCGCGGCAGCACATCAGGTAGTTCAGCTTGCCGCCGAGGCAGTAGCCGACCGAGCCGACCTTGCCGTTGCACCCGGGCATTTTCTCGAGGAAGGCGACCGTATCCTCCATGTCGCGCACGCCGAGGTCGTAGTCGAACTCGTAGTAGAGATCGAACGCCTTCTTCACGTGCTCGGGGTTCCTGTCGGAGAGCTCGACGCCCGGCTCCTGGCGCCAGAAGAGGTCGGGCACGAGGCAGACGAACCCGGCCTCGGCGAACTCCTGCGCGTGGCGGCGCATGGTGTCGTTCACGCCCCAGATCTCCATGATGGCGATGATCGCGCCGGCTGGGGTGCGGTCGGGATAGGCGACGTGGGCGGCCATTTCGCCGTCGCGAAGACGGACCCGAATGTCCTTGGTTTTCGCCAAAAGCAGATCCTTCGCTGCGCTCAGGATGACAACTTCAAGAGGCGCCTGGCGTTGCCGTGGAAGATCTGGTCCTTCTCGGCCTTCGGGATCTCGAGCGCGTCGACCGCCTTGATGGTCTCGCGGATCAGCATGCGGCCCTGCTCGGCGTCGAAGGGCGCGTCGGTCGCGAACACGCAGTGCGAGGTGCCGAAGAAGGCGTGGCCGCAGCGCGCCGCCGCCGCCGAGCCGTTGACCGAGGTGTCGGCGTAGAGCATGCGGTAGTAGTCGCCGGGCCGCTTCTTCAGGCCGGCCTTCCTCGCGACCGGGTTGTCGTCGGTCTTGCCGTGGAAGATCTGGTCGAATCCGAGATCGATCTTGCCGGCGTAGAACGGGACCATGCCGCCCATGTGGTGCGTGATGATCTTGAGGCCGGGCAGCTCGTCGTAGATCCCGGAGAAGATGAGGCGCGTGACGCACGCCGTGGTCTCGTACGGCCAGCCGAAGGTGAACCAGATCTCGTTCTCGGAGGCCTTCTCGGTCGCGTAGTCGGGGAACTGCGGCCCGCGGATCGGGTGGATCCACACCGGCAGGTCGTGCTTCGCCATCGCGCGGAACAGCGGCCTGAACTCGGGCGCGGAGAGCGGCTTGCCGAGGACGTTGGTGAACACCTGGATCCCGCGCGCGCCGAGCTGCCCGATCGCACGGTCGGCTTCGGCCACGCAGGCCTCGACGTTGTTCATCGGCATCGAGGCGATGAACGTCGGGAAGCGGTCCGGGTGCTTCGCGCACAGCTCGGCGAGCCCGTCGTTCGCGATGCGCGCGAGCTCGGGCGTCTTGTCGGGGGTGCCGAGCATCTCGATCGGCGGGTTGGCGAGCGAGAGCACGTGCTGGAGCTCGCCGAACTCGTCCATCATCCTGAGGCGCGCGTTCACGTCCCAGAGCGTCGGCAGCTCGGGGAACGCGGTCAGCGCGATGTGCCCGGGGACGAGCTGCGACAGCCGGTCGAAGATCGACTTCGGCATGAAATGGTTGAAGACGTCGAGGATCATGGCGCTCCTCAATCGATGGTGATGTTCATCTCGCGGATCGCCTTCGACCACTTGGCGATGTCGGCGCGCAGGAACGCGGCGAACTGCTCGGGTGTCGATCCGCCGAGCTCGATTCCCTGCGACTGCGTCTTCTCCTTCAGATCGGGCAAGCCGACGATGCGCACCGTCTCGGCGTTCAGCTTCGCGATCGCGTCCTTGGGCGTTCCCGCGGGCGCGACCAGGCCGTACCAGGTGTCGATGTCGATCGGATAGCCGAGCTCGGCCATGGTCGGCAGGCTCGGCGCGAGCGGGGAGCGATGCGAGCTCGCGACCGCGAGCCCGTTGAGGCGCCCCGACTGCACGTACGGCAGCGGCAGCAGGATGATGTTGAACGCGACCGCGACCTCGCCCGCGAGCAGCGCCTGCGCGGTGGGCGCGGCGCCCTTGTAGGGCACGTGCACGAGGTCGATCCCGGCCATGCGCTTCAGCAGCTCGGCGGCGAGGTGCTGCGGGCTGCCGTTGCCGTTCGAACCGTAGGTCACCTTGCCGGGATTGGCCTTTGCGTACTTCACCAGCTCGGCCACCGACTTCACCGGGAGCTTCCCGGGGTTCGCGGCGAGCAGGTTCGGCTGCGTCGCGACGCGCGAGATGGCGTCGAAGTCCTTCGCCGGGTCGTACGGCAGCTTCGGGTAGAGGCCGACGTTGAGCGCGAGCGGGCTGTTGCCGCCCATGAGCAGGGTATACCCGTCCGCCGGGCTCTTCGCGACGAAGTCGCTGCCGATGTTCCCGTTCGCGCCCGACTTGTTCTCGACCACCACGGGCTGGCGGAAGGTCTTCGTCATCTCGGCGGCGAGCAGGCGCGAGAGGAAGTCGTAGCCGCCGCCCGCGGGGAAGGGCGCGACGATGTGGATGGGGCGGTTCGGATACTGCGCGAGGGCGGACGAGGACAGGAACGCAAAAGTCAGAAGGGTCAATCGCAGTTTCACTCGGGTCTCCGGTCGGCTAAGATCGGCGCTGGGTTGATTGCAGGGGCAAGACTATGACGCAAATTCGTGTGTTTGTCAGCGCGCTGCTCGGGCTCGTCGCCTGCGGCGCCTTTGCACAGGGCTGGCCTTCCCGCCCCGTGCACGTCGTCGTGCCGTATCCCGCCGGCGGCCCGAACGACATCATCGTGCGCATGGTCGGCAAGCGCCTGGGCGAGACGCTCGGCCAGCCGATCGTGGTCGAGAACCGTCCCGGTGCCGGCGGCAACATCGGCACCGACTCGGTCGCGAAGAGCGCGCCCGACGGCTACACGCTCGTGTCGGTGGGGCCGGGCGCGCTCATCATCAACCCGCTGCTCGGCAAGGTGCCCTACGACACGATGCGAGACTTCGCGCCGGTCACGATCATGGCGATCGCTCCGAACGCGCTCGTCGCGCATCCGTCGTTCCCGGCGAAATCGGTGAAGGAGCTGATCGCGCTCGCGAAGCAGAAGCCCGGCGCGATCAACTACGCCTCGGGCGGCTCGGGCAGCACGCCGCACCTCGCCGCCGCGCTGTTCGCGGTGATGGCCGGCGTGCAGCTCACGCACGTCCCCTACAAAGGCACGGGGCCCGCCACCGCGGATCTCGTCGGCGGCCAGGTGCAGATCGCCTTCCTCGGCATTCCGACCGTGCTCCCGCACATCCGCTCGGGCAAGCTGCGCGCGCTCGCCGTCACGGGTACAAAGCGCTCGCCCGAGCTGCCCGGCGTGCCGACCGTCGCCGAGGCCGGCGTTCCCGGCTACGAGCTATCGCCGTGGTACGGTCTGCTCGCGCCGGCGGGAACGCCGAGCGCGGTCGTGACCCGCCTCGCGGCCGAGGCGACGAAGATCGTGCACGAGCCCGCGATGCGCGAGCAGCTCGTCGCGCAGGGCGCGGAGCCCGCAGGCGGAACGCCCGAGGAGTTCGCGCGCACGCTGCGCTCGGACGCCGCGCTCTGGAAGAAGGTCGTGAAGGAGGCCGGGATCCGCGCGGACTAGGTCGGGGCGAGGCTCACCTTCGCGAGTCGCGCGAGACCCGACGCGATGTTCTCGCGCGCGGCGCCCTCGATCGCCATGCGCAGCCGCGCCTTGCCGTCGAGCGTGTCGGACGGCTGGCTCGTCGACTCCGAGCGCACGGTCGCCTGCCACAGCGCCGCGCGCGTGCCGGCGCGCCTGAGCGTCCAGGCCGCCTCCATGCGCACCGTCGGCGCGAGGTTGATGTTGAACCGGCTCTCCGGGACCTCGAGCCGGTTGACGACCACCGACAGCACGTAGGGCCCCGACGGCGCGACGCGCGAGAACACGCGCGACATCGTGACCGCGTCGGCGAGCGCCTGGCGGAACGCGGCGCCGGGAATGCGGCCGCCGTCCTTCACCTCGATCGCGACCGCTTCGGGATGCACCGGCCCGCGCACGCCGCGCACGGTGAAGGCCGGGATCATGCCTTCCTCGGTCGGCGTGGTGCTGGCGCAGCCGGCGAGCAGGGCGGCGAGGGCGAGGGCGATCGTGCGCGACATGGTTGTTCTCCTCGGGGACGTGTCGGCCTTTGTTTACGCCCCGAACATGACACCCGTGCGGCGGGGCGGGAGACTTCCTTCCCCCAAAGCGGGTATGCTTGCGCCCGGCTGGCCGAACTTTTCGGTCCAAACGGCGCCCAAAGACAGCGTGCAAAAACCGGGGGATGCATATTGAGCAGTGACGCGGCCCAGAGCGCGGGCGCGCCCGGCCGGGGCGCCGCCGACGCCGCGGCCGGCGACGATCGGCCCGACCTCGTCCGCCGCCTGAAGGTCTCGCTCGTCGCCGCGGCCGTCGTCCCGACGCTGTTCTTCGCCGGCGCGGCATGGATCTTCGCGGCGCGTCACCCGGAGGCGACAGCGCCCGAATGGCGCGGCGAGCTCGTCGCGCTGGCCCTGGTCGCGCTCGCGATCGCCGCCGGCCTCGTGGTCCTCGCCTGGGTCGCGCTGCAGCGCGCGAAGCGCGCGTTCGTGCACGCCCAGACGGCGAGCGCGGAATCGGCGCGGCGCATGCGCGCCGAGCACGCGCTGCTGCAGCAGCAGAAGCTCGAGGCGCTCGGCCGGCTCACCGGCGGCGTGGCGCACGACTTCAACAACCTGCTCATGATCATCAACAACAACGCCTACCTGCTCCGCCGCGGCGATCCGACCGCGCCGATCGCCCCGCGCATCGCGGCGATCGAGCGCGCGGTCGAGTCGGGCACCAAGCTCACGCGCCAGCTGCTCGCGTTCTCACGGCGCCAGGCGGTGAACCCGGAGCTGATCCGGCTCCAGGACGAGCTGCCGCAGCTGGTCGAGCTGATGAAGCCGGCTCTCGGATCGAGGATCTCGGTGAAGCAGGACGTCGACCCGGCCACCTCGCCCGTGCGCGTCGACCGCGCGGGCCTCGAGCTCGCGCTGCTCAACCTCGCGGTCAACGCCGGCGACGCCATGCCCGACCGCGGCGAGCTGTACGCGACGGTGCGAAATGCGAAGCCCGGCGAGGCGCCGGGCCTGGAAGGCGACTTCGTCGTGCTGTCGGTCGCGGACACCGGCACCGGCATCCCCGAGGACGTGCAGCAGCGCGTGTTCGAGCCGTTCTTCTCCACCAAGCCGATCGGCAAGGGCACGGGCCTGGGCCTGTCGCAGGTGTACGGCTTCTGCCAGCAGTCGGGCGGCACGGTCACGATCGAGAGCCAGGAGGGCGTCGGCACGACGGTGCGCCTGTACCTCGAGGCGAGCGGCGAGCAGGTGAAGGAGAAGGACGCCGAGCCGCAAAGCTTCCAGGGCGAGGCCCTGCGCCACCGCGTGCTCATCGTCGAGGACAACGACGACGTCGCCGAGACCACGCGCCAGCTGCTCGAGTTTCTCGGCTGCGAGGTGCGCCGCGTCGAGTCGGGCAACGCCGCGGTGCTGCGCCTGGAGCGCGACGCGCGCAATTTCGACCTCGTGCTCACCGACATCGTCATGCCGGGCGGCCTCTCGGGCATCGAGGTGCTGCGCTACGTGCGCGACCGCCACCCGCACCTGCCGGTCGTCCTCATGACCGGCTACTCGAACGAGCTGCAGAAGGTCGGCTCCGACGAGGTCGTGCTGCTCAAGCCGTTCTCGCCCCACGAGCTGGCCGACGCGCTGCGCAAGGCGCTGGCCCGGCGCGAGGGCGCGACCACCTAGCTCCGCCGGCCCCGCTGTCGGCCGCTCGCCGCAACTGTCGCCATCCGGCGACGAGCCCGGGCCGTTAACAGGCAATATTTCACGCCGGCCCGGGCTGAACACGGCGCAAATCGCTTCCGGGCGCATGGCACGGCCGTTGCTCCATTGCCTTGCAACAAGGAACGCGGAGAGCGACCGTGAAGCTGCTCGATCTAGCATCCTGGCGTCTGGGCTGGACCGCCCTCGGTCCCGGCTCGCACGGGGCGCGCCTCTCCAGCCATTTCCAGGCGATCTTCAGCGCGGCCGAGCGCCGCCCCGTGGGCTACGAGGCGCTGATCCGCGCCACCCGGGAAGACGGCCTCGCGATCGAGCCGATGCAGCTGCTCACGAGCGTCCCCGAGGGCGCGGCGCGCGCCGAGCTCGACCGCCGCTGCCGCACCGTGCAGATCGAGAAGTTCATGAGGCTCGGCGACGGGCGCTCGAGCCTGTTCCTCAACCTCGACCCGTGCCGCGTGATCGAGCCGCGCTTCGCCGGCGTGTTCGCCGACGTGCTCGAGTCCTGCGGGCTCGGCGCCGAGCGCGTCGCGATCGAGCTGACCGAGTGGCCCGGGCCGTGCGAGGAGCGCCTCGCCGACGCGGCCGCCTTCTACCGCGAGATCGGATGCCGCATCGTGATCGACGACTTCGGCGCCGGGCAGTCGAACTTCGAGCGCGTCTGGCGCCTGCAGCCCGATATCGTCAAGATCGACCGCGAGATGACGCGGCGCCTGTCCACCAACACCGTCGCCCGGCGCATGCTCGCGGGCATCGTCGACGTGCTGCACGACGGCGGCGCGAGCGTCTGCGTCGAGGGCATCGAGACCGAGGACCAGGCGCTGTGCGCGATCGACGCCGGCGCCGACCTGCTGCAGGGCTTCTACTTCTCGCGTCCCGGCGAGGCGCTCGTCGCGCCCGAGGCGAGCCGCGACGTGTTCGATCACCTGCGCGACGTCTCGGCGCGCCGCCACGCGGCCGCGCTGGCCGAAGCGTCGCCCCGATCGCACTCGGTCGCGCGCCGCTCGCGCAACCTGCTGCGCCACGCGCGCGTCACCGGCAACGTCATCCGGCTGCGCCGCCGCCTGGCGGTGGGCGAGGACGCCGCCTAGGCCTTCTCCCCGAGCAGCTTCTCGAAGCGCGGGTCCGGGCACAGCCAGATCGCCGCGACCAGCACGTAGATCCCGCAGGAAATCATCGGCTGCACGAACGCGAGCGGAACCGCGCACAGGTACAGCGCGAGCGACAGCCAGCCCTTCGCGTCGCGCCCGAGCGCCCGCGCGAGCAGCGACTCGCGGTCGTGGAGCGTGAGCAGCGTGCGCGTGAGGAGGGTGTAGGCGATCGCCGCGCCGAGCAGCACCACGCCGTAGGCCGCGACCGGCAGCGCGGCGAAGTGGTTCTCGTCCATCCAGCCGGTGACGAAGGGCACGAGCGAGAGCCAGAACAGCAGGTGCAGGTTCGCCCACAGGACCGAGCCCTTCACCCGGTGCACCGCGTGGAACAGATGATGGTGGTTGGCCCAGTAGATGCCGACGAACACGAACGAGAGCACGTAGCTCGCGAACACCGGCGCGAGCGGCACGAGCGCGCCCGGGTCGGCGTCGTGCGGGACCTTCATCTCGAGCACGAGGATGGTGATGATGACGGCGATGACGCCGTCGCTGAACGCTTCCAGCCGGACCTTGTTCATGAGAAGCCTCCGTGAATTCCGCCGCATCTTACGCCGGGCTGACGCCGCCGCCCGGCGACCCAAGCGGCCGCCGACGGCGTAAGATCACGGCACAATAAAAGGGACAAAGAGAGACCCATGAAGACCTCCATGCTCGTCGTCGCGGTCCTGTCGCTGTCGCTCGCCGCTTCGTACGCCTTCGCCCAGGGCAAGGGCGGTGGTGGAGGGCATGGCGGTCCTCCGGGAGTGGGCGGCTCGCCCTTCCCCTCGCCGACGCCGACGCCGTCGCCCGCGCCTTCGAGCGCTCCGGCCCCCGGCGCTTCCTCGACACCGATCCTGTCGACCCCGATCGGCGGCGGCACCGGCGGATCGACCGTCGGCGCGCCGGCCCCGGCGGCCGATCCGCTGTCCGGGCCGGCAACGCCGATGGCGCCTTCCGCGGGCAGCGCGCCGCCGGTCGACCGCTTCCGCGAGCTGCACGGCCACGCGCACGCGCACCTGTGCAAGGCCAAGGGCTGCGAGCAGTATTGCGACGGCCGCGAGCGCGCGGTCGGCGCCGGCAAGCGCGACACTTTCCTCCTGCAATGCCGCACGTATTGCATGGAGAAGTGCTGAACACCGTCACCGGGGAGAAACGCATGCGCATCACTCGTCGCACCGCTCTCACGCTGGTCCTTGCCGCGGCTGCTCCGCTTTTTGGAACAGGTGCGCTCGCCCAGAACATCGACTGGTCGCGGTGGTACGCCGGCGCCGGGCTCGGCCTCGGCATCAACGCGCACTACCGCCAGGACGGGCGCACGCTCAACTTCGACGAAGGGATGCCCGGCGCGACCGACAAGTCGGTGCTCGGCGCCTACCGCGTCGAGGGCGGCGTGCAGCTCGACCCGAAGACGCTGGTCGGCCTCTCGGTCTCGGGCGTCGGCAAGACCGCGAAGATCAACGGCAACGACGCGAACACGAACATCGACAACGTCCTCGCGACGGTGACGTGGCTCCCGGCCGAGCGCGGATTCTTCCTGCGCGCCGGGCTCGGCTACTCGGGCATGGTCGTGGACGACGGCGTCGACAAGCGCCACGCCGGCGGGCTCGGCGTCCTCGCCGGCCTGGGCTGGATGTGGAACGTCGTGTCCGAGCACTACGTGACGCTCTCGGTCGACCAGTCGTTCCAGTTCTACCACTCGAACAACGACCACCGGCCGACGCGCTCGGAATTCTCCGCGGCGTACCTCGGCTACATGTACCGGCATTAGGACGCGCGCCGTGAAGCCGCTGCTGGCCGCGCTCCTCGTCTGCACCGCCGCGGCCCACGCCGGGCCGGGCGATCGGACCGCCGACACGATCTTCGTGAACGGCAGGATCGTCACGCTGGACGCGAAGTCCTCGCTGCGCAAGGCGATGGCGGTGAAGGACGGGCGCATCGTCGCGCTTTCCGACGCCGCGGGAGCGCCCGACCTGCAGGGCTGGGAAGGGCGGAGCACGCGCATCGTCGACCTCAAGGGCCGCACCGTCGTCCCGGGGCTGATCGACTCGCACATCCACGCGATCCGCGCCGCGCTCTCGTTCTCGACCGAAGTGAACTGGATCGGCGCGAAGAGCCTCGACGAGGCGCTCGGCCGGCTGCGCGCGGCGGCGGCAGGCGCGCGGCCCGGCGACTGGCTGATCGTCGCGGGCGGCTGGACGCCGGAGCAGTTCCGCGAGAAGCGCCGGCCGACGCAGGCGGAGCTCGCGGCCGCGGCGCCCGACCATCCCGTCTACGTGCAGCTCTTCTACAGCTGGGCGATCCTGACGCCGAAGGGTCTCGCCGCGCTCGGCCTCGCCGAGGACAAGGACGTGCCCGCGGGCGGCAAGCTCGAGCGCGACGCCGCGGGCAAGCTCACGGGCGGCGTCACCGGGTCGCCGGGCACGATCATCGCGCTCTTCGCGAAGCTGCCGAAGCCGACGCCCGAGCAGCAGGTCGAGGGCACGAAGAAGTTCTTCGCCGAGCTGAACCGGCTCGGGCTCACGGGCGTCATCGATCCTGGCGGGTTCGGGATGTATCCGTCCGCGTACCAGGCCCTGTTCAAGGTCTGGCGCGAGGGCGGGCTGACGCTGCGCGTCGCGTACTCGTACTTCGCGCAGGACCGCGGGAAGGAATTGGACGACTTCAAGGCCATGACGCAGCTCATGCCGATGGGGCTGGGCGACGACTGGCTGCGCTTCAACGGCATCGGCGAGAACGTCTTCTGGGGCGCGTACAACGTCGACGCGCCCGACGACGCCGCGCGCGAGCGCCTGGTCGAGATCCTGCGCTGGGCGGCGCAGAACCGCATGAGCGTGAACATGCACTGGAACAACGACCGCTCGGTCGGCGTGCTGCTCGACGCCTTCGAGCGCGTCGACCGCGAGACGCCGATCGCGCCGCTGCGCTGGGCGATCGCGCACCTGAACGACGCCTCGAGCGCGTCGCTCGAGCGGATGAAGGCGCTCGGCGTCGCGTGGGCGATGCAGGACGCGATGTACTACGAGGGCGAGCAGCACCTGAAGGAGAAGGGCGAGGCCGCCGTGCGGCGCATGCCGCCGCTCGCGACCGCGAAGAAGATCGGCGTGCGCATCGGCGCGGGCACCGACGCGCACCGAGTCGCGAGCTACAACCCCTGGGCCGCGCTGCAGTGGATGCAGGACGGCAGGACCGTGGGCGGCGCGGCGCTGCGAGACGCGTCGGAGACGCCCTCGCGCGAGGACGCGCTGCGCATGTCCACGCAGGGCAGTGCCTGGCTCGCGCACGCCGAGCGCGAGCGCGGCTCGCTCGAGGTCGGCAAGCTCGCCGACTTCGCGGTGCTCTCGAAGGACTACCTGAGCGTCCCGGTCGCCGAGATCGGCGCGATCGAATCGGTGATGACCGTGGTCGGCGGGCGGATC
>DATDMW010000394.1:0-3573 GCA_036518595.1 Burkholderiales bacterium | reverse complement strand
CCGCGATGCGGTGCGCAAGATCGCGGCGTGGTTCGCCGCCGACCAGGGACACGAGCCGCAGCGCGTGAGCCTCTTGCGGCGGCCCGGCGACCCGCGATTCTACCGCGCCGTCTACGCGCGCCTGGTCTCGGGCCAGCCGCTCGCCGCCGACGCGGCGAGGTCGCTCGCCGAGCGGCGCGCGCAGGCGGTGATCGGCTACCTGCGCTCGGCCGGGGCCGACCCGGCGCGTCTCGCGGCCGGGGAGATGCAGATCGCGCACGGCGAAGGCGATGCGGTTCCCGCGGAGCTCGCGCTCCAGGCCGCCGGCAGCGCTCCCGCGGGCTAGGCCGGCGCCGCGATCGCTTCGGCGATCACCTCCGCGGGATGCAGCGCGCGGCGCCCGGTGCACTGCGCGATCTGCTCGCGGCAGCTGAAGCCTTCGGCGACGATCAGCGTGTCGGCGGCGGCCGCGCGCACCGCGGGCAGCAGCACGCGCTCGCCGGCCGCGATCGACACCGGGTACTTGCGCGCGTCGAAGCCGAACGAGCCCGCCATGCCGCAGCAGCCCGAGTCGAGCATCGTGAAGTCGAGCCCGAGCTTCGCGAGCACCGCCGCCTCGGCCTCGGTCCCGAGGATCGACTTGTGGTGGCAGTGCGCGTGCACCAACGCCTGTCTTCGCAGCGCGCGCGGCGCCCAGCCATCGACGCGCTGCTCCAGGAACTCGGTCAGGAGGAAGGTCTGCGCCGCGAGCCGCTTCGCGCGCTCGTTCCTGGGGAATAGGTTGAGCAGCTCGTCGCGGAACACCGACGCGCACGCGGGCTCGAGCACCACGATCGGGATCCCGGCGTCGATCTCGGCTGCGAGCGCGTCCAGGATCTCGGTCAGATAGCGGCGCGCGCGCTCGAGAAACCCGAACTCGTAGAGCGGCCGCCCGCAGCACAGGTGCCGCCCGGGCACGCGCACGTCGACCCCGGCGCCCTCGAGCACGGCGAGCGCCGCGCGCGCCGTGTCCGGGTGGAAGTAGTTGTTGAAGGTGTCGGCCCACAGGATCGCCTTCGCGCCGCCGCTGCCGCGCTTCGGGCGTTTCCGATACCAGTCGCGGAACGTCTCGCGCGCGAAGCGTGGGATCGCGCGCTCCTCGGGCATGCCGGCGAGCGCGCGCGCGAGGTCGACGAAGGGCGGCGTGCGCGCGAGCCAGTTGACGAGACCGGGCGCCGCGGACGCCACGCGCGCCCAGCGATCGATCAGCCCGAATGCGTACGCGCCCCGCGGCCGCAGACGGCCTTCGTAGTGGTGCGCCATGAACTCGGCTTTGTAGCTCGCCATGTCGACGCTCACCGGGCACTCGCCCTTGCAGCCCTTGCACGACAGGCACAGGTCGAGCGACTCGCGCACCGCGTCGGACTTCCAGCCGTCGCGCAGCGCGTCGCCGCGCATCATCTCGAACAGCAGGCGCGCGCGGCCGCGCGTCGAGTGCATCTCCTCCCCGGTCGCCATGTAGCTCGGGCACATCGTCCCGCTCTGCTTCCGGCACTCGCCGACGCCGACGCAGCGCAGCACCGTGCGCGAGAAATCGCCGCGGTCCTCGGGGAAGCGGAAGTGCGTCTCGGGCACGACGGGGTTGAAGCGCGCGCCGAGGCGCAGGTTCTCGTCGGCACGGAAGGCGTCGACGACCTTGCCCGGGTTCATGCGGCCCTCGGGGTCCCAGATGCGCTTGAAGTCGCGGAACGCCTGCATCAGCTCGTCGCCGAACATGATCGGCAGCAGCTCGGCCTTCGACTGGCCGTCGCCGTGCTCGCCCGAGATCGAGCCGCCGAGGCTCACCACGAGGTGCGCCGCGTCGTGCAGGAAAGCGCGGAAGATGCGGATGCCTTCCGCGGTCTCGAGATCGAAGTCGATGCGCGTGTGCACGCAGCCCTGGCCGAAGTGGCCGTAGAGGTCGCAGTCGTAGCCGTACTTCTCGAACAGCGCGCGGAGCTTGCGCAGGTACTCGCCGAGGCGGTCGATCGGGACCGCCGAGTCCTCCCAGCCTTCCCACGTGATCTTCTTGTTCGGCACGTGCGCGGTCGCGCCCAGTCCGGACTCGCGCACCTTCCAGATGAGCTTCTCCTCGCGCGGGTCGTCGTAGAGCTTCATCGACGGCGGATTCGCGGTCTTCTTCAGCGCGTCCATCGCGCGGCGCGCTCTTGCGTCCGACTCCTCGCGCGTCGCACCGCCGAACTCCGCGATCAGCCAGCCGCCGCCGTCCGGGAGCAGCTTCAGGTTCTCCGGGTGCAGCTTGATCGCCTTCATGTCCTGGATCAGCCGGTCGTCGATGCCCTCGAGGCCGATCGGGCCGAAGCGCACGATCTCGGGCACGTGGTCGCCCGCCTCGTAGACGCTCGGATAGCCGAGCACGAGCAGCGTGCGCGCGGGCGGGCTCGGCACCAGGCGCAGCGTCGCGCCGAGGATCACGGCGCAGGTGCCCTCGGAGCCGACGATCGCGCGCGCCACGTCGAAGCCGTGCTCGGGCAGCAGCGCCTCGAGGTTGTAGCCCGAGACGCGCCTCGGGATGTGGGGATAGCGGCGGCGGATCTCGCTGGCGTGGCGCGAGGCGAGCTCGCGCAGGCCGCGGTAGATCGCCGCGCGCCGGCCGCCCGCGGCGAGGATCGCGTCGAGCCGCTCGGGCGGCGTCTCGCCGATCGTCATCCGCTCGCCGTCGTAGGTGAGGACGTCGAGCTCGATCACGTTGTGAACCGTCTCGCCGGCCATGAGCGAGTGCACGCCGCACGAGTTGTTGCCGATCATCCCGCCGAGCGTGTTGTGGTCGTGCGTCGACGGGTCGGGGCCGAAAGTGAGATGGTGCTTCTCCGCCGCCTCGCGCAGCCGGTCGAGCACGACGCCGGGCTGCACGCGCGCGATGCGGCGCTCCGGGTCGAGCTCGAGGATGCGGTTCAGGTACTTCGAGAAGTCCATCACCACCGCGACGTTGCAGCACTGCCCGCACAGGCTCGTGCCGCCGCCGCGCGCGAGCACCGGCGCGCCGTGCGCGCGGCACGCGGCGACCGTCGCGATCACGTCGTCGATCGTCCTCGGGATGACGACGCCGATCGGCACCTGGCGGTAGTTCGAGGCGTCGGTCGCGTACAGCGCGCGGCTGCCGTCGTCGAAGCGCACCTCGCCTTCGATACGGGCGCGCAGCTCGGCTTCCAGGCGCCGCGCGTCGCGGAAGCCGCCCTGCGCCGGGCGCAGCGCGCTCGTGTCGATCAGGCGCTGTAGCATTCGGCGTCCTTCTCCTTGAGCTCGAGGCCGAGCCCCGGCCGCGAGCGGTCGGGCGCGACCTCGCCGCGCGCAGGCCGGGGCGCGCCGTCGAAGAGCATCGACTCGATGCGCGCGTGATCGTGGAACCACTCGAGGTGCACCGCGCGCCGCGCCGCGCAGCACAGCGGCGCGTGCAGCGCGGGCGCGCGACCTCGCCGCCGCGATCGAGGGCGAGGTCCGCTTCGACGACGGCAGCCGCGCCCTCTACTCGACCGACGCCTCGAACTACCGCCAGGTGCCGATCGGCGTGGTGGTCCCCCGCACGGAGGAGGACGTAATCAATACGATCGCCAC
>DATDMW010000393.1:0-2866 GCA_036518595.1 Burkholderiales bacterium | reverse complement strand
CGTCGTCTACAACGGCGTCGATCTCGAGGCCTTCCACCCGCGGCTGCGCGAGTCGTTCGGCGCGCGCGCGCGCACCGAGCTCGGCATCCCGCCCGACGCGATGACCTGGCTGTTCGTCGGCTCGGGCTTCGAGCGCAAGGGCGTGTCGCGGCTGGTGCGCGCGTTCCGCGACGGCGCGGATCCGGGCGCACACCTGATCGTCGTCGGCTCGGACCGGCGCGAGCTGCGCGCACGCGCCGAGGCGCGCGACCTCGGCGCCCGCGTGCACTTCCTCGGCGGGCGCGACGACGTGCGCCCATGGTACGGCGCGGCCGACGCCTTCGTGCTGCCGACGCTCTACGATCCGTTTCCGAACGCCGCGCTCGAGGCGATGGCGTGCGCGCTGCCGGTCGTGACCACGCTCCAGTGCGGCGCCGCCGAACTCGTGCGCGCCGACGAAAACGGCTGGGTCTGCGACGCGCTCGATGCGGTGTCTCTCGCGAGATTCATGGGGGCGCTGGATCGCACCCGCGCCCGCACCATGGGCGAGCGCGCACGCGCGACCGCCGAGGGCTATGGGCTCGACGCCATGGCGCAGAAGCTGCTCGCGCTCTACCGCGCGCTCGGCCCCCGGTGAGCGCGGGCTTCGGTCGGCGGAGGCGTTCAAAGCGGTTATAATTCAACGTTTTCCGTAAGGGACGCGAATGGCGCAAGCCTCGACGCAGCGCACTTCCGCCGAAGTGTACGGACGGCTCCTGAAGTACGTGAAGCCGTACTGGCATCTGTTCGGCGTCGCCATCCTCGCGATGATCGTGCAGGCGGCGACCGAGCCGATCCTGCCCGCGCTGCTCAAGCCGCTGCTCGACGGCAGCTTCGTCAAGCGCGACCTGTCGAACCTCCACTTGATCCCGATCGCGATCGTGGGCCTTTTCATCGTGCGCGGCGCGTTCAGCTACGCCGGCGACTACGCGCTCTCGTGGGTCGCGAACAAGGTCGTGCTCGACCTCCGGAACGCCATGTTCGGCCGGCTGCTGACGCTGCCGACGCGCTACTACGACGACCAGAGCTCTGGGGCGCTGCTCTCCAAGGTGGCGTACGACGTCACGGGCGTCACCGGCGCGGCGACCAGCGTGCTGACGGTGCTGGTGCGCGACACGCTCACCGTCGCGCTGCTGCTCGCGTGGCTGCTGTGGCTGAACTGGAAGCTGACGCTGGTCACGCTCGTGATCATCCCCGGCATCGCGCTCGTCGTGAAGTTCTTCTCCAAGCGCATGCGCCGCATGAGCCGCGAGTCGCTGCGCGCGATGGGCGACGTCACCCACGTGCTCGAGGAGACGATCGAGTGCCACAAGGTGGTGAAGATCTTCGGCGGGCAGGACTACGAGGCGCGCCGCTTCCTCGGCGCGAACCAGAAGCTGCGCGGCTACGCCATGCGCCAGACCATCGCCGCGGCGGCGACCGTGCCGATCGTGCAGCTGTTCGCCGCGGTCGCCATTGCCATCATCATCACGCTCGCCGTGCAGCAGTCGGCGACGAATCAGCTCTCGGTCGGGGGCTTCGTCTCGTTCATCACCGCGATGCTGATGCTGCTCGCGCCGCTCAAGCGCCTGACCGAGGTGAACTCGCCGCTGCAGCGCGGCCTCGCCTCGGCCGAGAGCGTCTTCCAGCTGCTCGACGAGCAGGCCGAGGAGGATGCCGGCAAGCGCTCGATCGAGCGCGCGAGCGGCCGGCTCGAGTTCGACCGCGTGTCGTTCGCGTATCCCGGGAGCGGCCGCGAGGCGCTGGACGGCGTGAGCATTCGCATCGAGCCGGGCGAGACCGTGGCGCTGGTCGGGCCTTCGGGCGGGGGCAAGACCACCTTCGTCAACCTCATCGCGAGGTTCTACGAGCCGACCGCCGGCCGCATCCTGGTCGACGGCGTCGACCTGCGCGAGATCGCGCTCGGCAGCCTTCGCGCCAACCTCGCGCTCGTGTCGCAGGACGTCACGCTCTTCAACGACACGGTCGCAGCCAACATCGCCTACGGCCGGATGGGCGGCGCGAACCGAGCGACGATCGAGGCGGCCGCGCGCGCCGCGCACGCGCTCGATTTCATCCGCGAGATGCCGCAGGGGTTCGAGACGCTGATCGGCGAGAACGGCGTGCGGCTCTCGGGCGGCCAGCGCCAGCGCCTCGCGATCGCGCGCGCGGTCCTCAAGGACGCGCCGATCCTGCTCCTCGACGAGGCGACCTCGGCGCTCGACAGCGAGTCCGAGCGTCACGTGCAGGCCGCGCTCGACGAGCTGATGCGCGGCCGCACCACGATCGTGATCGCGCACCGGCTCTCGACCATCGAGCACGCCGACCGCATCGTCGTGCTGCAGCGCGGGCGCATTGCCGAGGTCGGGCCGCATGCCGAGCTGATCGCGCGCGACGGCCTGTACGCGCGCCTGCACCGCATCCAGTTCGCGCTCGAGCGAGAGGGCGCTCCGGCTTGAACCGCTTGAGGATCGTCCATACCGAATCGTCGTGCGGCTGGGGAGGACAGGAACTGCGGATCATCTCGGAGTCGCAGGGCCTGATCGAGCGCGGCCACGACGTGAGCCTGCTCGCGCCCGCGGAATCGCGCATCTACGCCGAGGCGCGGAAGCGCGGCATCCCCTCGCGGGCGCTGCCCATCGCGCGCAAGGGCCTGCGCGGGCTGCTCGCGCTGCGGCGGCTTCTCGCGGCCGGCCGTCCCGACGTCGTCAATACCCACAGCTCGACCGACACCTGGCTCGCGGCGCTCGCGCTCGCGACGCTGCCCGCCGCGCCGCCGCTGGTGCGCACGCGCCACATCTCGGCGCCGATCCCGCCCAACGCCGGCAGCCGCTGGCTCTACCGGCGCGCGACCGCGCACGTCGTCACG
>DATDMW010000392.1:0-5131 GCA_036518595.1 Burkholderiales bacterium | reverse complement strand
GGCGCGCAGCGTCGACGAGGCTCGCGTGGTTCAGCTCGTCGGAGAACACCGTGTCGCCGCGCCCCGTCATCGCGGCGACGATGCCGAGGTTCGCCATGTACCCGGTGGAGAAGCAGAGCGCGCGCGGCGCGCCGACGAGCTCGGCGAGGCGCCCCTCGAGCAGCTCGTGCCGCGCGTCGTGGCCGCTGATCAGCGCCGAGGCTCCCGCGCCGACGCCCGATTCGGCGAGCGCGCGCTGCGCGGCGGCGACGATGTCCGGATGCGACGCGAGGCCGAGATAGTCGTTGCTGCAGAAGGAGAGGATGCGCCGCCCGTCGACGTCGAGCCAGGCACCGCGCGCGCCCCGCACGACCCGGCGCTTGCGCATCAGCCCGTCCCGCTCCAGCTGCTCGAGCCGGCGCCGGAGACCGGTCTGCGATTCCGCCTTCACCTGCCGGGTTCCCGATTCCTTTCGGCCAGCCGCTGGATCAGGCCTTCGATGCCGCCTTCGCGCACGACCTGCTCGAACTCGCCGCGATAGGTGAGGACCAGGCTCACGCCTTCGACCGTGATGTCGTAGATCTTCCAGCCCTCCGGCGTCTTGTGCATCGCGTACTCGACGGAGGTCGGCGGCCGGCCCGGGCTCAGGTACTGGTTGCGCACGGTCACCTGGGACGCGCCGGGCGCCATCTTCACCGGCTGCACCCGCATCGTCTGCCCGCGGTAGACGCCGATCGCGCTCGAGTAGATCCGGACGAGCAGGGTACGGAACTCGCGCGTGATGCGCTCCTGCTGGTCCGGGTTCGCCGTGTTCCACGGGCGGCCGACGGCGAGCCGGGCCGCCTCGCGGAAATCGACCAGCGGCAGGATCTTCTCCTCCGCCAGCGCGAGCGCCTTCTTGCGGTCCCCGGCCTGGAGCTGCTTGTCGTGCTGGATCGCGTCGAGCACCTCGGAGGTGACCTTGCGCACGAGCTCCTCGGGACCGAGCTCCTGGCCCGCGGCGGCGAGAGGCAGCGCGGCGAGCAGCAGTGCAGCGAGAATCTTCATCGGCCTAATCCAGCTTGAGATGGGTCCTGGCGACGACGTCGCGCCACTTCGCGATCTCGCCGTGGAAATAGCGGTCGAAGTTCGCCTGGTTGTCCTGGAACACGGAGACGCCCGCCTTGTGGAGCTTCTCCTGCGTATCGGGCTGGGCGACGACGGATTCGATCTCCTTTGCGATGCGCGCGGCGAGCCCGCGGTCGATCGCGGCGGGCGCGAAGAAGCCCTGCCACAGCGTCGCCTCGTAATCGGGCAGGCCCTGCTCGGCGATGGTCGGGATCTCGGGCGCGCCCTCGAAGCGCTTCCTGCTCGTCACGCCGAACGTGCGCGCGCGCCCGGATTTCACCAGCGGCAGCCCGACCGGCATCCCGGCGAAGTAGTAGTCGACGCGGCCGGGCAGCAGGTCCTGCACCGCGGGCGCGCCGCCCTTGTACGGGACGTGCACCGCCTCGATGCCCGCCTGCAGATTGAACAGCACGCCGCACAGATGGTCGGAGTTGCCCACGCCGGAAGAGGCGTAGCTGAGCTTCCCCGGGTCCTTTTTCGCGAGCGCGATCAGGTCGCGCAGCGTCTTCGCCGGGAAATCCGGACGCACGATGAGGATGTGCGGCGTCGCCGCGACGGGCGCGAGCGGCAGCAGCTCGCTCTCCGGCTTGTACGGCAGATTGGCGAGCGCGGCGGCGCTGATCGCCAGGCCGTTCTGCGCGAACAGCAGCGTGTACCCGTCGGGCGCGGCCTTCGCCGCCGCCTCGCCCGCGAGGTTGCCGGCGGCGCCGCCGCGGTTCTCGACGATGACGCTCTGCTTCCAGTGCGCCGAGAGGCGGTCGGCCATCACGCGGCCGACGATGTCGGTCGAGCTTCCCGCGGCATAGCCGATCAGCACGCGCACCGGCTTCGTGGGGTACTGCTGCGCGTGTGCGGCAACCGCGGCGATGGCGGCAATCAGTGCAATAAGGAGCTTCATGATTCCTCTTTCAGCGATGCGCGAACATCTTCTTGCCGGCGACCGGCATCTCGGCGGTGACGATGTCGCCGTTGAGCGAGTCGGTCACGTACAGCGTCTTCCGGTCGGGGCCGCCGAAGGCGATGTTGGTCAGGAGGCGATGCTGACTGCCGGCGTGCGCGAGCCGCGTCGGCAGGCAGTTCGCGTCGAAGCGCCAGATGCCGACGCCCAGGTGGCACACGACGATGCCGTCCGCCTCGTCCATCTCGATGCCGTCGGGACCCGCGTGACCGCCCGAGAGCTGGATCGCGACGCCCGTCTTCGACAGCGATCCGCCCGGCATCAGCGGCAGGCGCCAGATCTGCTGCGAGCGCGTGACCGCGACGTAGACCTGCGTGTTGCGGTTGTTGAGCGTGATGCCGTTCGGCGAAGGGGCGTTCTCGACGATGCGCTCGAGCGATCCGTTCTCCCGGAGGCGAAACACCCGCCCCGTCGGATCCGCGATGCCTGTCTGCCCCTGGTCGGTGAAGTACAGGTCGCCGTTGTCGGCGAAGTGCAGGTCGTTCAGGCCCTTGAAGCTCTCGCTGAACGCCGTCTCGACCAGGGGCTCGATGCGGCCGCTCTTCGCATCGAGACCCATCAGCCCGCGCTTGTAGTCGGCGATGAAGATGCGCCCGTCCTTGTGGATCTTGAGCCCGTTCGGCCAGCCGTCGTACTGGACGACGAGATCCCATTCGCCCTTCGGGTCGATGCGGAAGACGCGCCCGAACGGGATGTCGACGCAGTACAGGTTGCCGTGGCGGTCGAACGACGGCCCCTCGAGGAAGCTGTCGACCTCTGCGCCGCCGCGGTTGGGATCGGACCAGGCGGTGCGGCCCTTCTTCCGGAACTTCGCGGGCATCGAGGTGAAGAGCTTCACCTCGACGCGCTCGATCTCCTGGAACGGATTGAACATGGACGAAGGCGGGCTACTTCTTCATCCGGTCCTTCACCGGGTCCTTCACGTTCTCGATCTTGTCGATCTCGACGTTGACGAGCTTGCCGCCGACCTTCTCGACGCGGCGGATGTAGACCGTCTGCACGACGTCGCGCGTCTCGGGGTCGATCGACATCGGGCCGCGCGGGCTTTCCCACGTCATGCCCTTCGCCGCCGCGACCAGCGAGTCGCCGTCGGTCTTGCCTTTGGCTTTCTTCAGCGCCTCGTAGATCAGGTGCATGCCGTCGTAGCCGCCGACGGTGAAGAAGTCGGGATTGCGGCCGAAGGCGGCGTTGTACTCCTTGACGAACTTCGCGTTCATCGCCGACTTGTGGTTGTAGTCGTAGTGGAACGCGGTGATCAGGCCGAGCGCGGCGTCGCCCATGACCTTGATCGCGTTCTCCTCGGTGATCTCGCCCTGGCCCATGATCTTCGTCTTCTTGGAATCCATGCCGAGGTCGACGAAGGCCTTGCCGAGCGCCGCGGGCTGCGCGCCGCCGGGGACGAAGATGAACATCGCCTCGGGGTTCAGGTCTTTCGCGCGCTGCACGAACGGGAAGAAGTCGGGATTCGCGAGGGGCGTGCGCGCCGAGCCGGAGATCTCCCCGCCGGCGGCCTTGAACGCGCGCTGGAACGCACCCTCTGCGTCGATCCCCGGGCCGTAGTCGGAGACGAGCGTATACGCCTTGCGCACGCCGTTGCGGTAGGCCCAGGAACCGAGCGGCTCGACCACCTGCGGGATGGTGAGCGATGTCCGCACGAGGTAGGGCGACTTGGTGGTGATGATCGAGGTCGCGGCGTTCATCACCACGGTGAACTTCTTCGCCTCGGCGGAGACGTCGGCCGCGGCGAGCGCGTTGGGCGTCAGCACGAAGCCGGCGAGGACGTCGACGTGGTCGCGCACGACCAGCTCCTGCGCGTGGCGCTTGGACACGTCCGGCGCGGGGCCGCCGGTGTCGCGGCGGATGATCTCGATCTTCTTTCCGCCGACGGTGTCGCCGTGCTGCTTCATGTACAGCTTCACGCCGTTGTCCATCTGGGCCGCGGCGTCTGCGAACGGGCCCGAGTACTCCATGATCAATCCGATCCGGACGGGCTGCTGCGCGAGCGCGCCGGACGCGGCGAAGCACGCGAGCGCGCCCAGCACTGCTGCGACGGTGCGGTTCATGTCTTCTCCTCCTGAGGGGTCCGAGAGAGGCCGATTGTAGCGGACCGGCGCGCACGGCGTCATAGTGGGCCGCTCCCTATAATGGGAGCCCTGACAACATGGAGGAGTCGAGGAATGTCGAAGCTGACCCTGAAGCAAGCCAACCTCATCGTCGACAAGGCGCTCGAGCGGGCGCGGCAGATGAAGATCAAGCCCCTCGCCGTGGTGGTGCTCGACGACGCGGGCAACGTGAAGGCGGCGCAGCGCGAGGACGGCGCCAGCATGTTCCGCTTCGACGTGGCCCTGGGCAAAGCGTGGGCGTCGGTGGCGATGGGCGCCTCCAGCCGCGCGCTGCTCAAGCGCGCCAAGGACAATCCCAATTTCTTCGTCACGCTTGCGGCGACGGCGAAGGGCAAGTTCCTGCCGCAAACGGGCGGCGTGCTCATCAAGGACGCGCAGGGCGAGATCCTCGGCGCGGCCGGCGCGAGCGGTGGCACCGGCGAGGAGGACGAGGAGGCCTGCGTCCACGGCATCCAGCAGGCGGGATTGACGCCGGACGCGTCCGGCTGACATCGAGTAGTCGGAAAAAAAACATAAATCGCAAACGAGGAAACGAAGAGGAAAGAGACATGAAGAGCATCTACCGGTGGTTGCTGCCGGCGGCGCTGTGCGCGCTCGCTGCCGGTCCCTTGCGCGCGCAGAGCGCCGACATCGCGGGCCTCGCGCAGTACGCGGGACCCGACCGCGAGCAGAAGCTCGCCCAGGCCGCGAAGAAGGAGCGCCAGGTGACGCTGTACTCGTCGCTCGTCGTCGAGGACCTGACCGCGATCGCGGCGGCGTTCCAGAAGAAGTACGGCGTCAAGGTCAGCTACTGGCGCGCGGGCTCGGAGAAGGTGGTGCAGCGCTCGGTCACCGAGGCGCGCGCGGGCCGCTTCGACGTCGACGTGATCGAGACCAACGGTCCCGAGCTCGAGTCGCTGCACCGCGAGAAGCTGCTGCAGAAGGCGGGCTCGCCGCAGTTCAAGGACCTGCTGCCCGACGCGAT
>DATDMW010000391.1:0-8570 GCA_036518595.1 Burkholderiales bacterium | reverse complement strand
CCGATCAGCACGGTCGCCACGCCCGGGCCGGTGAGCGTCCCGCCGTGGGTGCTGGTGTCGCCGAGTCGGGCCGCCGCGGGCATCGCGCCGCCTAGTTGATCTGCACCATGCTGCCCTGCACCTTGCAGGTCGCCGAGCTCGACAGCTCGGCGCCGGCCTGGCCGGAGAGCTTCAGCTGCGAGCCCGCCTTCAGCTCGAGCGCGCTCGCGCTCTCGATCTTCACGCCCGAGGCGCTCATCTCGATCTTGTTGCCGTTCTGGTCCTCGAGCTTCACGCCCTGGTCCTGCTCCGAGAGCGTGAGCCGGTTGCCGGCGGGCGTCTCGAGCAGCGCGATCTTCTTGTCGTCGTCGAAGTACAGGCGCATGCCCGAGCGGCTGCGGTACATCTTCTCGTTGTTGTCGTCCGAGCCCTGCAGCGGCGCGGCCTTCGCGCTCGAGTGCAGCATCCCGAGGATCACGGCGCGGCGCGGATCGTCGTCGAGGAAGCCGACCACGACCTCGTCGCCGAGCTCGGGCCGGAAGAAGAAGCCGCGCTGGTCGCCCGCGTCGAGCGAGGCGACGCGCGCCCACACGCCGTCGGCCTGGTCGTTGACGAGCGGCAGGCGCACGCGCACGCGGTGCTCGCCGTCGGGATCCTCGTTGCCCGTGACCTGGCCGATCTGCAGGCCGTTCACGGCGGGCAGGAGCGCCGCGGCGGGCGGCGCGGAGATCTCGCGCTCCTCGGCGGACCACCGGTCGACCGAGCCGAACTGCAGGTGCGTCTTCCAGCCCTGCACGGCGTCGTACTCGTGGCGCACGCCGGTGACGAACGCGGTCCCGCTGTAGCGGTCGCCGACGCCGGAGAGGTCGACGAGGTCCCCGGGATTCACCGTGGCGATGCCCTCGCACTTGGCGCGGCCGTTCACCTTCGAGAGCTTCGAGCGCAGCCACTGCGCGTCGGCCCAGGCCTGCGCTTCGTCGCCTTCGAGCGCCGCGTGGCGCAGCTCGAGCGCGGGCAGCGCCGCGACGCCGGCGAGGTCGTCGCTCGACAGGTTCCCCGGGCCGGGCACGCCCGGGTCGGACGCATCCTTCGCGAGCACGCTCTGCTGCGCCGGGTCCCAGGTGAGGCTCTTCACCGCGGAGAACTGCGAGCGCGCGTCGATCTCGGCGTCGAGCTCCATGATGGTCGCGCCGAAAAGAAGCGACACCGCCGCCGTGCCCGAGACGACGGGCGCGCGCACCGCGACCTTCGCGTCGTTGGTGAAGACCATCTTGCCGTTCGCCTCGGCGCGCGCGAGCAGGTAGTCCCAGTCGGTGGCGCGGAACTGCACCTGCTGCGGGTGGCTCACGCTCGTCGCCTCGACGTCGGCGTCGACGTTCGCGGCCGCGAGCAGCGCGGCGATGACGTCGCTGTCCTTCTCGCCGACGTAGAAGGCGTTCTTCGCGCCGACGGTGAGCTTCGTCGCCGCGTGGCGGCACTCGACGATCAGCATCGGCGCGGCGTGGTCGCGCACGCGGATCGACTGGCGCACGACGATGCCCTTGAATATCGACGCCGGGTCGTCGGGCGTTCCGGCGAGGATCTCGACGTCGGCGCCGGGAACGAACGTGCCGGTGTTGCTGAGCGGTAAATCGCCCGCCGCCGCCGAGCCGTCGTAGTAATGCAGGCTCGCCGACGAGATCCGGTTCACCGCCTTGGTGACGTGCACGGCCGCGAGCCGGTGCTCGCGGCCCACGGCCTGCCCGCCGACCTTCACCGTGAACTCGCGGTGCTCGGAGGAGATCGGCAGCGTGCGGGCGGCGGCGGGCATGCTATTTCGCGAGCGGCGGGAAGCGCAGCTGCGTGCCGGGCACGAGCGCGCGGAAGTTGTCGAGCGCGTTGGCGCGCGCCACGTCGAGATACAGGCGCGGCTCGCCATAGATCGCCTGGCACAGCGCGGGCAGCGTGTCGCCCGCCTGGACCCGGCGCAGGTGCGTCAGGTCCGCGGACTCGTTCCCGGCCTTGCGCTCGCTGGTGCCGGCGTCGACCGTCTCGGTGAAGGTCGCGGTGATCACGGCGCGCAGCGGCACGCCGCCCGGCGTGAAAAGCTTGTAGACGGTGGAGGCGCTCTTCAGGCGGCACCGGAACACGGGCAGCTTCCCCCAGCCGACCAGAAGATAGCGCGGCTCGTGGCCCTGGCCGTCGTAGCCGGTCGCGTTCATGAACGCCTGGATCTCGTCCTGGACGACGACCTTGCGGCCGTTCGCGCCGGTGCCGTCGAGGAAGAGCGCGACCGTGAGGTCGCCCGACTTGATGCGGTTGAAGTGCTGCGGGCCGGGCGTGTTGCCGGCGCCCGTCTGCTGCGCGTAGTCGGCCTCGAATCCCAGCGTGACCTCCCCGGGGTTGACGTAGGCCTTGTACTCCACGAAGTCGCCCTTGCAGTCCGCCTTGACGTAGCCGCGGATGGTGAGGCGGTTCAGCTCGCCCTTGTCGTCGATCACGATCAGGGCTCCTCGCGCCGGGCGAGCACGTCGAGCACGCGCTCGACGCACTCGGCGACGAGCGCGCGCTGCGCGTCCGGCGCGCCCGCGGCCGCGGCGGGGGCGCCGGGCGCGCCGTCCTGCGGCGCGACCTCCACCGAGATCACGATCTCGTCGACGATGACGGGCACCTCAGGCCTCCGGCGGCACGGCCGAGGCGTCGACCGTGAAGTACTGGTAGAACATCTGCAGCGTCTCCACCGACACCGCGTTGCCCGAGGCGTTGAGGTCGGCCACCGACCACTTCGTCGGGTACGCTTTCACGAGGTGCCAGGTGACGAGCGGCTGGTGCTCGTCGTCGAGCAGCTTCACGTCGACGTCCCTCGGCACGATGTTGTAGTCCTGGATCGCATCGCGGATCCATCCGAACACCGCCGAGCGCGGCAGCAGCCCGCGCTTGAGGACGAGCTCGGGATACTTCGCGCGCACCGGGTACTTCTGCACGAAGCGGTTCTCGCCGGCCTCGGGCACCTCCTCGGTGGCCATCTCGACCGAGAGCCCGCCGACGTCTGTGAAGCGCACTTCGTCCGCGCTCTCCAGCCCCTGCACCTCGACCTTGAAGTGGAAGGCCTTCGGTGGATAGTAGTGCGGCATCAGGCCTCGTTCTGGACCTCGAGGCCCTCGTGCGCGAGCTCGATCGACTCGATCGCGACCTCGTTGCCGCTCGCCTTGAGCTGCGGGCCCTCGACCTTGACCGGGAAGGCGTTGTGCACCTTCCAGGTCATGACCGGCGTGTGCTCCTCGTTGAGCAGGCTCACGACCAGGTCGCGGCGCTCGACCGTGTTCAGCTTGACGGTGGCGAGCCAGTTGGCGAAGTCGTTGTCGCCCCTGACGACGCCGCGCTTGCACGTGAGGTTGGAGAACTTGCGCAGCCCCGGCATCTTGATCGACGAGTACTCGGGGAACGAGCCGTCGCGGTACTCGATCGCCTGGTTCTCCTGCGTGAGGCCGGTGACCTCGGAGAAGCCGACGCGGGTGCCGCCCCACTGCACGGTGAAGTGGAAGACGGGAAGCGGATATTGTGCGGGCATGGCTGGAGGGCTCCTTTCAGGACACCTGCATCTTGTGCGAGAACTTCAGGATGATGAACTCGGCGGGCCGCACGACGGCCATGCCGATCTCGACGTTCATGCGGCCTTCGAGGATGTCCTGGGCGTCCATCGTCGTGCCGAGGCCGACGCGCACGAAGAACGCGTCCTTGGGCGTCGCGCCGGCCAGCGCGCCCTCGCGCCACTTCTGCGTGAGGTAGGACTCGATCATGCCGCGCACCTTCACCCAGGTGTTCGAGTCGTTGCTCTCGAACACCGCCCAGTAGGTCGACTTCTTCACCGATTCCTCGACCATGTTGAAGAAGCGGCGCACGTTCACGTAGCGCCACTCGTTGTCGTTGCCGGCGAGCGTGCGCGCGCCCCAGACGAGCGTTCCCTTGCCCGCGAAGGCGCGCAGCGCGTTGATCGACTTGCCCGAGGTCGGGTCGACGTTGAGCGGGCCCTGCGCGGTGTCGTCGAGCTTGACGACGGGCTCGAGCACGTCGTTCAGCGAGACGTTGGCCGGCGCCTTCCACACGCCGCGCGCGGTGTCGGTGTAGGCGTAGACGCCGGTGACCGCTCCGCTCGCGGGCAGCACCAGGAACACCTTCGCGAGCAGCGCCTTCGCCTCGTTGTAGTTCGCGGTGTCGCTGTTCTTGAGCGAGGCGAGGGTGACCGCCGTGCCGCCCGCGGGCAGCGTCACCTTGACGGTGGTCTCGTCGAAGGGCGGGTTCATCGCCGTCTTCACGAACGGGTAGTACGCCGCTCCGTACTTGAGGATGTCGGTGTCGACCGGCCAGGCGTCGCGGTTGGCCGCGACGACGCTCTTCGTGCCGCCGCCGGTGTTCACGTTGTCGAGCGTGCCCTTGTAGCCGTCGAAGGCGTCGAGGATCGCGAAGCGGTCGCCGAGGTTGCTCGCCTGGCCGAGCATCGCCTGCGTCAGCGTCAGGTACTTGGCGTAGGTGAGCTTGACCGCCTCGGGGATGACGAGCAGCGTCGGCTCGTCCTCGAGCGCGACGGCGTCGAGCCCGTCCTGAAGGCCGTAGGCCGTGGCCGGGTCGGTGCCGCCGTCGCCGGTCAGGTCGAATGCCGGCGTGTCCTGATACAGGCCGACCGAGACGACGTACGCCGGGCCGCCGCCGCCGTTCTCGAAGTACATGCGCACGGCGTGATGGAGCAGGTAGTCGGGCAGGACGACGAAGCCCGGCACCGGGGCGGCGGGCGCGGTGAGCGTCGAGGTCTTCACGCCGTCGCTCGTCTCGGTGATGGTGATGTCGTACTCGGGCACCTGCGCCCCGCCGTAGTACTGCTCGAACTGCGTCATCGAGAAGATCGGCGTCGGCTTGAGGATCAGATCGTTGTTGGCGTCCTTCTTCGCCGTCTGCGTGTAGCCGACGAAGGCGGGAACCGCCGACTCGACTTCCGCGACCGAAGGCGGAAAGACCTTGATCTCCTTGACGTAGACGCCGGGTGTGACGAGGTTGCTGGGCATGTGGGACCTCTATTTGGACAGGTGGACCACCAGGTCCGCGGTCGCGGCCGCGGCGCCGGGCTGGGGGAGCTGCGCGACGATGACGTCGTTGTTGCGGGCGAGCTGGATGCGGGTCCGCGCCTTCGACCGGCGTGCGACGGGCTGCTGCGAGCGGAACAGCGCGACGCGCGCGTCGGGCGCGCCGAGCTGCGTCGCCGGGATCTCGGCCGCGCCGAAGGCGGACGAGGCGACGCGGTCGAAATGGATCTGCGGGCGCGCGTCGGCGCCGAAGCCGGTGTCGCTGACGTCGATCTGCGCGAATTCGCCGGCGGTGTAGTTGCGCGCGACGACGTAGTACTTGAGCGTCTCCGCGCGCGCCGCGAACGGCACGGCGAAGGCGGGGGGCGCGGCGTAGAAGCCCGCGCCCAGCGTGATCTCGACCAGGCACAGCAGCCCCTCGCGCAGCAGCTCGGCGTCGTCCGGGTGCGCGGGGTCGAGCAGCAGCCCGACCGGCGCCTGCAGCGCGCCCGGGCTCGGGCCGCTGCGGTACAGCGGCAGGCCGCCGCCCGCGACGAGCGGCAGCACGGTGAAGTTCGCGAACTCCGGGTTCAGGAGCTTCAGCCCGATCTGCAGCTTGCTGCCTGCGAGCGAGAACCGGGGCTCGAACGCGCCGCCGCCGTCCTTGCGCTCGAACAGCACGTTGAGGCGGTCCTCGCGCGGCTTGGCGAGGACGTGCGCGCCCGCGAGCAGGCGCTGTGTGCCGGAGGGCATCCAGAACGCGACGTCGGGGCAGCGCCCGCCGTAGTAGTCGTGCGTCGCCTCGAGCGTGAGCAGGGGCAGGAACTCGATCGTCATATCGCCTCGATGCTCGAGCCGATGGTCGTGATCGGCGGCTGCACCGCGGAGGGCTGCAGGTCCTGCAGCGCGATCAGGCGCACGCGGTACACGGCCGAGGGCAGCTGCTTGGCGCCGACGAAGGTCCAGAGCTGATTCAGCTGCTCGAACGTGAGCGAGAGCAGGTCCACGCCGAGCTTCTCGATGCGCGGGTCGAGGCCGGGGTTGCGCTCGCGCGTGAACACCGCGTGCGACTGGAAGAACGTGAGCACCAGGGCGAGCTGGCGCAGCCCCTGGTCGTACTGCTTGAAGTTCGCGGCGACGAGCAGGTGCAGGTTCAGCTTGAGCTCGGGCTCGAGCACCACCTGGCGGCCGTCGGCGTACGCGGTCTGGGGCACCTGGGAGCGCAGCGCGCGCTCCTCCTCGACACTTACCAGCGCGACGCCGACCTGGTCGTCCGGGATCGCCCACTTGCCGTTGTCGCCGACCACGCGCGAGAGCAGGGCGCTGCCGAAGCTCGTGCCGGTGCGCGCGAGCATGTACGCGTTCAGCTCCTTGACCAGGAACGCGGCGGCGACGTCGATCATGTCCGCGCGCACCGCTCAGGTTGCGCGCCGGCGCGTGCCGGAGCGCCGGAAGCGCGGACGGCCGTCGGCGGCGAGGAGCCGCTCGGCCACGCCGCGATCGCACAGCCACGCGAGCGCGACGTGCACCTGCTCGATCGAGATCTCGTCGGCCGGGGCGAGCCACCACTGGCGGATGCCCTCGGCGGTGTCGCAGGCGAAGGGGTTGTCGCGCCAGTAGCGCGACAACGATCTGACGACCTGTTGCGTTGAGAATCGAGCACGGCCCGCCATGAGAGAGTTCTCCCGGGATTCCCTTGCAAGCAAGGGGCCAGGGGATCGCGCCGGGCAAGTGCCTGATTCGCCGCGGTCCAGGTGCAGGGCGCGGCGCGCGCGCCTGGACCTTTCCGTCCGGGCGGGGTGAGCGCCCGAGCCGCCCGGCGCAGCGGCGCGGGAGCCCGGACGAGTTCGTCCGGGCGCGCGGGCGCCTTTGTCCGCGCGACTTCCGCTACGATGGCGGCTCCTGGGAAAAAGGAGCCGCCATGCGACCGCTCGTCCGCTTCGCCGTGCTCGTCCTCGTCGTGGCGCCGCTCGCCGCCGCGGCCGAATACCCGACCCGCGCGGTGAAATGGGTGGTGCCTTACCCGCCGGGCGGCACGACCGACGTGCTCGCGCGCCTGACTTCCAATTGGCTCGCCGAGCAGCTGCACCAGACCTTCCTGATCGAGAACCGGCCGGGCGGTGGCAACAACATCGGCGTCGATTACGTCGTGCGCTCGGCGCCCGACGGCTACACGATGCTGCTGGTAAATCCCGCGAACGGCATCAACACGACGCTGTACAAGAACCTGCCATTCAACTTTCTGCGCGACATCGCGCCAGTCGCCGGCCTCGTGCGCACGCCCAACGTGATGGAGGTGACGACGTCGCTGCCGGTGAGGACGGTCGCCGAGTTCATCGACTACTGCAAGAAGAATCCCGGGAAGATCAACATGGCGTCCTCGGGCAGCGGCACGTCGGTGCACCTCTCGGGCGAGCTGTTCAAGTCGATGACCGGCTGCCAGATGCTGCACGTCCCGTACAAGGGCGCGGGCCCGGCGCTCGCCGACCTCATCCCCGGACAGGTGCACGTGATGTTCGACAACCTGCCGTCGTCGATCGGGCACATCCGCGGGGGCAAGCTGCGCGCGCTCGCGGTCACCTCGGCCGAGCGCGACGCGGCGCTGCCCGACGTGCCGACCGTCGCGGAGACGCTTCCCGGCTACGAGGCGACGGCTTGGTTCGGCATCGGCATGCCGAAGGGCTCGCCGCGCGAGGCGATCGACAAGGTGAACGCCGCGGTGAACAAGGCGTTGGCCGATCCGGGCATGCTGAAGCGCTACGCCGAGCTGGGCGGCAAGCCGATGAAAGGGACGCCCGAGGACTTCGGCCGCGTGATCGCGGCCGAGACCGCGAAGTGGGAGAAGGTCGTGATCTTCTCGGGCGCCAAGGCGGAATGACCGCGTGATCCCGGTCGTGCGGATTTGATTTGAATCAAATCCGCCGTCCGCGGCGGGCGGATACTGCGATCGTGGGCCGCGGATGGCGCGGCCGGAACGACAGGAGACCGGTATGGACAAGACCGCAACGAGGAGGGGCCTGGTCCTCTTCTTCCGCCTGGCAATGGCGTGGACCTTCATCTACGCCGCCTCGCACCAGGTGTTCGACCCGGCCTGGAGCGTCGCCGGGTTCCTCAAGGGCACGAAGACCTTCCACGACGTCTACGCGCCGTTCACCACCGAGCGCTGGGCGCCGGTGATCACGTTCCTCGTGGGCTACGGGCACCTGCTGATCGGGCTGTCGCTGCTGTTCGGCCTGTTCGTGCGCGTGAGCGCGTCCTTCGGGATCCTGCTCATGCTGGTGTACTGGACCGCGCACATGAGCTTCCCGTACATCGAGAACAAGAACAACTTCCTGCTCGACTTCCACATCGTCTACGCCGGGGTGCTGCTGCAGCTCATCGTCGAGCGCGCGGGCCACGTCTGGGGACTGGACGGCTGGGCCGAGCGGATCGACTTCTTCGGGCGCCACCCGAAGCTGAAGGCGGCGCTGGTCGCCTAGACCGCGCGCGCCGCACGGGCCCGGACCGGCCGGTCCGGGCTTTTCGTCTCCGCTGCGCTTTCCTCGAACGAGCGCA